>QHRC01000073.1 GCA_003219995.1 Verrucomicrobiota bacterium | reverse complement strand
ACGATCGCGCCGCGCCGATAGCCACCATCGGCCGTGATGACAGCGATCGCTCCGCTGTCCGCAATCCGGTCCCGAATGGCATCTGCGCTGAACCCGCCAAAGACAACCGAATGGACCGCGCCGATGCGCGCGCAAGCCAGCATCGCGATAGCCGCTTCCGGAATCGTCGGCAGGTAAATGATGACGCGGTCGCCCTTGCCGATCTTGTTCCGCTTCAGCACATTCGCGAATCGGCAGACCTCGTGATGAAGTTGCTGATAGGTCAGGGTGCGTCTGTCGCCGGGCTCACCTTCCCAGAGAATCGCCGCTTTGTTTCGACGCGGGCTGGCAAGGTGTCGATCCAAACAATTTTCCGACAAATTAAGTTTGCCGCCGACGAACCATTCCGCGAACGGCGCTTTCCATGCGAGCACCTTCTTCCACGGTTTCTGCCATGTTAGTCCGGTCGACTGATCGACTCTCGGTACATCCGCCGATATTGATCGAGACTTTTGATCCGCGCCCTTTTCGCAAAATCCGTCGATGGTTTGAAAACGCGTTTCTCCTTCAGGTGCGATTCGATGTTCTTATTGTCGAGCTTTGACATTGTCGATCCTGACGCTAGCAACCTCTAAGCATGCGCTCAACGGAAAGTTCGCCCTCAGCAGATTTGTGCGCCGCCTTTTTGTTGTTTTCGTGCGCCTGCGACCGAGAGTGTGTAATGTCTGAGCACATTTACAAAAAAATTGAGTTGGTCGGTTCGTCTCCGACCGGCTTCGAGGAGGCGGTAAAAAATGCGCTGCTGCGAGCTGAGAAAACGATCCGCAACATGCGCTGGTTTGAAGTGACCGAAACACGCGGCTACATCGAGAATGGTAAGATCGATCATTGGCAGGTCACGCTTAAAGTCGGTTTTACGCTCGAGAAGTGATTGCGCCTGGCAGCTGATCAGCCGCGGGGTCCATCAAGATCGGCCCTCGCCGCGGCGAGCGTCGCTACACCTATTCTTCGTCCTGAGTTGCTTGATACAGTTTCGTTGCGCCGTAGATGAGAATCGCCGGTTTCAACGCCAGCCGAAGGAGCCGAAACATGCCACCGACGATTTGGCCGAGCGGAAGCCGGTTCAGAACCAATCCTGCGACGAAAGCGTAGAGAAGAGACTGTCCCGGCTTCTCCCGCACGTAATCTTGGGTTTGACTCAGCACGGCCTCGAATTGCTCTTTGGTGTAGCGAAATCCGCGTTCGGCAAGGTCTTCGGATGTTCCAGCAACTGATTCGTCCATAACATTTAAGTTTCGGATACGAACGGTTCTCCGCGCGCACCCATTTTCGTCAACGCAAACATAGCCAGATCGAGCTGGCGCCTGTATCCGGTGGGAAATCGGGCAGGGGAGGTTGTCGATGAAATTTGCCGGCGCGTCGCATTGCCTTGAGGCAGTAACGCGCCATCACTTCAAGAGCGTGTTCGTGCAAAGTCGAGCAATTCGTCGAAAGCAGGATACAACCATCTCGCTCCGCTAGTTCGAGCGCGAGGAGGAGTAGCTTCTCAAAATCGCGTTCGACGTGAAATGTCTTGCCCCGCCCCGAGCGCGAAAAGGTCGGCGGATCGAGAATGATCGCGTCGAATTTTTGTCCCCTGCGAGCCAGCTGCGGAAGAACCGCGAACACGTCATCGGCAATGAACTGGTGGTCGTTAGTTGGCAGACTGTTTAGCGAAAAATTTTCGCGTCCGCGCGCCAGCGATGTTTTGGAAAGATCGACATTTACCGTCTTCGCTCCAACCGAAGCTGCCGCCACGGAAAAGGAGCACGTATAAGCAAAACAATTCAGCAGCCGCTTTGGCGCGATCTTGCGCGCGTAGCTTCGGTTCTCTCTTTGATCGACAAATAGACCGACCGAATAACCCGCGCTAAAATCGATTCCAAATTTGAGCCGCCTTTCCGTAACCAGCGTTTGCAAATTTTCCTCCTTATTTCCAAGGAAAAGCTGTGGCGTCTCGCGTTCCTCATTTTTCCAAGGCAGAAAACGGATAAAAATCCGTCCGAATGTGAATCCGGCTGCGGTCCGCCACGAATCCAGCTCTCGAGTGAGACGCTCTCTCGACCGCGCCTTTTTGAACGAGATGAGAATGTCGCGGCCGAAACGCTCGACCCAACCGTCGCCGGTCGTGCACAACCGGTGCGCATCGGTGCCCTCCGCTTCGAAATCACGCAGCATCGTTGCGTCGATCCATTCCGATCTCATTTTCATCGTTGGGAGGAGATTTAATCGCATTCTTTCAAAACGGGAAATGCCGAATCTCTCGTTTGCCGCACTCGTTAGGGGCGTTACACTCTCGCGTCGTTGAGTTTCGCCATTTAGCGCCGAGCCATCTCAATGGCCCATCTATGCAACAAGTTACCGTTCGCGTTCCGGGGAGCACTTCCAATCTTGGCCCAGGTTTCGATTGCCTAGGTGTCGCGCTGCGCATTTATAATGATGTAACCCTGGCCCGAGACCGGAAGTTTCGGCATCCACCCATTGTTCGCGAGGCTGCGCGGTTTTTCTTTGCCCGTGCCCGACGCGCGCCGTTTTCGTTTTCCGTTTCGATCAAGGGCGGCATTCCGGCTTCACGCGGTTTGGGCGGCAGCGCGACCATTCGTCTCGGCATTCTGCATGCCCTAAATCGGCTTTCTGGCAATCCGCTGGATCGATTGTCGATCTTTCATTTGTGCGCGCAACTGGAAGGACATCCGGATAATGCGGCGGCGGCAAGTTTTGGTGGTTTCACTGTGGTGTGCGCGCAAAACGTCCACCGCTTCGAAGTTTCATCGCGCCTGTATTTTGTTCTCTTGATCCCAGATTTGGAAATTAAAACATCAACCGCGCGAAATATTTTGCCCTCGCGAATTGCGCGCGCCGATGCGATTGAAAGCTGCGTGAATGCATGCGCGATCACCGCCGCGTTTGCGTCGTGCAATTATTCCGGCTTGCGCGGCACATTCGCCGATCGGCTGCATCAACCATTTCGCCAAAAGTTGATTCCGTTTTTACCGCGCGTCATCGCCGCAGCCGAAAAGGCAGGTGCGCTCGGCGCGTTTCTCAGCGGCAGTGGTTCAACCATCGCCGCAGTCACGTTAAAGAACCCGCAGAAAATCGCGAAAGCGATGCGCTGCAAGATCGACAATCATTCCGCGGGGACGATCGTCGTTTTCGCCGACAATCGCGGTGCTCGTTTTCTAAAAACCCGAAATCCGAAATCCGAAATGCGAAATTCTTCCGATGTCCCGCTGGCTTGAAAACCTTGAACAGTTTGCAATCGACGTCATCCTCGAGCGGCGTCATGGGCCACGCGCCAGAATTCTGCGGGCGATTCTCTACGCGCTTTCCTTTATTTACGAACGGCTGGTCCAGCTCCGTTTGTACCTTTACCGGAAAAGAGTTTTTCGGGAGCGCACGCTGGGTTGTCTCGTCATTAGCATCGGAAACTTGACCGTTGGTGGCACCGGCAAAACGCCCATCGTGGAAAAATTTGCGCGGGCGTTGCAATCTGGCGGCCGGCGGGTCGCGATTTTAAGCCGCGGCTACAAAAGTGTTCCGCATCCGAGCAAACGCAATTGGCTGCCTGGATTTGGAAAGAAAGATGCCGCTCCTCCGAGAATTGTCTCGGATGGAAAATCGTTACTGCTCGATTCCGTGACTGCTGGTGACGAGCCCTACATGCTTGCGCACAATTTGAAAGACGTAATCGTGCTGGTCGACAAAGACCGCGTAAAAAGCGGGCGTTTTGCAATCGACAAATGGAAAGTCGATACGCTCTTACTCGATGATGGGCTGCAGTATTTGCATCTCAAACATCGGCTCGACATGGTTTTGGTCGATCGACAAGCGCCTTTCGGCAACGAATTGTTGCTGCCGCGCGGCACCTTGCGCGAACCGCCGCGGAATTTGCGCCGGGCCAGTTACATCTTCATCACGAAAAACACGGGCGAGCCAAACGATGCGCTCGTCCAGCGCATTCGCCGTTACAATCGCACGGCCGAAATTATTGAGTGCGCGCATAAGCCGCTTTATCTGCAAAATATTCTGACAAGCGAACGATTGCCGCTCGAGCGTTTACGCGACACTTACATTGGCTCGATCTGCGGCATCGCCGCACCCGAAAGCTTCGAGGGCGGACTAAAAAAACTCGGCGCCCGCGTCGATCTTGCGAAAAGATACATCGACCACCATCGTTATTCCGAAGCGGAATTGAACAGCTTCATCAAGCGCTGCCTCCGGCGGGATCTGGAAATGATTGTCACCACCGAGAAAGACGCGGTGCGCATGCCGCGTCTCCAGGAAGCGGAAGTAAAAGTACCGATTTATTTTTTGCGCGTGGAAATCGAAATTCTGAGCGGCCACGAAAGTTGGAGCCATTGCGTCGCGCGCATTTGCAAACCGCAACCGCTGCTCTCACCCGAAAGATTTTTTGCTTAATCCGCAGATTTGACAGATTCGCACAGATTTTCTGTTTTTCTTTAATCTGGGGAAATCTGCGTAATCTGTGAATCGACAAGAATGAGCAATAGAGCCGAACTGATTGTCGATGGCCGCAAGATTCAGGTCTCGAACTTGGACAAGGTGCTTTACCCGAAAGTCGGTTTCACCAAGGGACAGGTGATCGATTATTACATTCGCGTTGCGCCCGTGCTCCTGCCCCATTTGAAAGATCGGCCGCTGACCATGAAACGCTATCCCAATGGCGTGGATGCTGAGTTCTTCTACGAAAAAAATTGTCCGTCGCACCGGCCGAAATGGGTCAAGACAGCGAAGGTCTGGAGCGAAGGCAACAACCGAATCATGGATTATTGTCTGGCGCAGGATTTGCCGACGCTAGTCTGGGCGGCAAATCTGGCCGATCTCGAATTGCACACGTCGCTTGCGCGAAAGAAAGATGTCGCTCGGCCGACCATGATGGTTTTCGATCTCGATCCCGGCGCGCCGGCCGACATCGTGCAATGCTGTCAGGTCGGACTTTGGCTGCGCGATTTGTTAGGCAAAATAAAACTCAATAGCTTTGCGAAAACGAGCGGCTCCAAAGGTCTCCAAGTCTACGTGCCGTTGAATACTCCGGTCACGTTCGATCAAACGAAAGATTTGTCGCGAGCACTCGCTCAGCACCTCGAACGTGAACATCTCGATCTTGTCACTTCGAATATGTCGAAAGCGTTGCGCAAAGGAAAAGTGTTCGTCGATTGGAGTCAGAACGACGAACACAAAACGACCATTTGCGTCTATTCGCTTCGCGCCAGGCAAGAACCAACCGTTTCCACTCCCGTCACGTGGGACGAAGTCGCCACCTGCCTAAAAAGGAAAAAAGCCGACCTCCTAAAGTGCCGCTCGGACAAAACTCTCGTCCGCGTCGAAAAAATGGGCGACCTCTTCGCACCGGTCGAGAAGCTCAAGCAAAGGCTGCCGAAGAAGTGGGAGTTGTGAAGGGGATGCAACGTTAATGTCGAAAGAGGTTTTTGAAACTCGGTCGCTGAAGTTAGTACACGACATACAAGAAGAGCTTTCGGTAGGTCTCAACTCACTCGGCGGAAAAAAGCATCGCGGGTTAGAAGATCAGTTTCCCTTTTATTCCGCGTCACACGTCAATTGCGCTGTCGAAGGTTATGTTTTGCTGCGACAGCAATTTCGCTTGGATGCCTGCCAATTTGCTCACGCAGCCTTTCGTGCGATTACCGGTGATCTTGATGAGTTATATACTCACGATAATCGAACAATGGCTCTTTGCCCGTTAACCGGATTAGACGCCGTCGCATCGCTTAGCGGCTCAGCGCCGAATGTAGAGGCGTTTCGTACGAAATTATCTCAGTTACACATAAACGTTGAAGAGTGATTTTCGACGGAATGGGCAAAGTGAATCTGAAAGACATCGAAGAGCGCGAGCTGCAATCGCCGAAGGGAAAGTTTGGCAGAGCATTGGAAGCGGTCGCCCTCGGAGGCGACCGCGTTGACGCGACTAAATCAGAACGATAAGATCATGATATGTCCACGAAGCAAATAACGGCGGCAGCGATGGCCTTGCCTCTTGCTGAACGAGTTTCCCTAGCTCAGGCGTTGTGGCAGAGCATTAACTTAGATTTGCCCGACGGCAATGAACCAACTGCGTTAGACGTAGCGATTCGCCGGGACCAGGAGTTGTCGTCTGGGAAAGTGACTGGTCGCTCTCACGATGCAGTCATGAAAGCGGCACGACGCGCGACTGGATGCGCGTAACTTTATCATCACGCTGCCGAAGCCGAACTCATCGAAACAGCTCAGTTCCACGAGCATCGTCTTTCTGATCTTGGCGTCGAGTTTCTCAACGCTATTGATCAGGCTCTATCGCTGTGATTGTTGAGAGTCCCGAGCGGTGGCGCGTGATTGAGAAGGATGTGCAACGTTATTTGATGCCGCGATTCCCGTTCGCGATTTATTACCGCATGTTATCCGATCATGTGCGCATTCTCGTCATCAAACATCACAGCCGACATCCGAATTACGGACGGGGCCGCCGGTAATTTTTCTCGTGCTGATTGAGCGGCGCGGTTAGGAATTGTTCTCTATGCGCAAAGTGAATCTGAAAGATATTCCAGAGCAGGAACGCACATCGCCGAAGGGCACGTTCCATAAGTTTGTTAAAGACATTTCCATTGCGCTCGGTCGCGATCGCGATTCGCTCGATTTGGCGAAGCGGCATCCATTTGATCTCGCGCTGGCGAGAATTCGGAAAGGCAAATCGTTTTGCCCGTATCACTCGCATTCGGCAGAATCGGAACTTTACCTCGTGGTTTCGGGCCGGGGCAGCATTCGTGACAAAGATGGATCGACAATTGTTACTGCGGGCGACGCGTTTTTCTTCGGGCCGGGCGAAGCGCACCAACTCACCAACGCGGGCGAGGAAGACTTTGTTTATTATGTCATCGCCGATAATCCGCGCGGCGATTCTTGTTTTTATCCTGACAGCGGCAAGTTCGCCGTGTTGAAGGAAGGAACCGCTGAAGTGATCGTGAGAGGCACAGAAACCGATTACTTCGACGGCGAAGAGTAGCCTCTTGTCATGTCGAGCGGAGTCGAGACATCTCTTGCTATTCTCTGTCGGAAATTGCAGTGAGAGATTCCTCGACTCCGCTCGGAATGACAAAATAAAGATCGACAATGATCAAACGACTCACCGCCCCCGACACGCGGCTGAGCAGTTTTCGTTTTTACGATCTGCTCGTGCACGTTTTTGTCGTAATTTTATTAATTTCGAATTTGGTTGGCCAAAAGATCTGCACGATCCCATTCATTCATTTCTTTGATCATGTTCCGCGAGTAAGCGGCGCGCAATTGCTCTTCCCGATTACCTATATCTTCGGCGACATTTTCACGGAAGTGTACGGCTACGGCGCGTCGCGCCGCGCCATCTGGATCGCATTTTTCGCGAATATTTTGCTGACGCTAGTGGGCGTGTTCGTGGTTTGGTTCCCGGCCGCGCCGGAATGGACGAATCAAAAAGCGTTCGAGTCGGTTTTTTATGTCGTGCCGCGTTTCGTCGTCGCGAGTCTGGTCGCGTTCTGGCTTGGTGAGTTCACCAATTCCTACACGCTCGCAAAGATGAAACTCTGGACAAACGGCAAATGGCTTTGGACGCGCACAGTTGGATCGACAATTACCGGGCAGTTTGTCGATACGACGACGGTAATACTGATCGCGTTCGGCGGCCGCGAATCGTGGTCAATTATCGGCAGTCTCATTTTCTGGGGCTACTGGTTCAAAGTTCTGTATGAGGCAGCGGCGACGCCGATTACGTATTGGATCGTGAATAATCTAAAGCGCGCCGAAGGCATCGATGTTTACGATCGAGGAACGAATTTCAATCCGTTCGCGCGTAATCGGTCGGAGCAACGGGTGATGGAAAATCTGTAGTGGCTTCGCCCAGGGAAGCATGATGCTTACGCATTACGACCGAGCGCGTATTGCGCCGCTTCGAGAGCGGCAGCTACAGTGATTACGCGTGAAAATTATTTCTGGCGGACAGACAGGGGTAGATCGCGCGGCGCTCGATGCTGCATTGAAATACGGGATCGAATGCGGCGGTTGGTGTCCGGCGGGACGACTCGATGAACTTGGGCGAATCCCAGATCGTTATCCGGTGAAAGAGTTGGAAGAAGGAAGCTTCGACGAGCGCAGCCTGCGAAATGTGAAGGAGTCGGACGGCACGGTGATAATTTATTTCGATCAGTTGCGCGGTGGAACGGAATATACGGTTGAGTGCTGCAGAGAGCTTCAGCGTCCCTCTACGCTGATTGACGCAGCAAAAATTTCGGCAGAAGACGCCGCAACGTTAGTTGTCGATTTTGTCCGCGAGAACAAGATCGACATCCTCAACGTCGCTGGCCCGCGGCAGAGCGAATGGCCGGAAGGATACGAATACGCGTTTCACCTATTAGACATTTTTCTGACAGGTGTAGCATAATGGTCTCGGTTGCGAATCAAGCCGAAGACTTGCTCCACTTTATTCGTATCTAAGCGCTTTGACCGGATCGAGGCGGGCCGCGAAGTAGGCGGGGATCAATGCTGCGAGTGAGCAGATGAGAAACGCGCTGATGCAAATGATCCAGACGTCTTGCGGAACGACTTGCGCGGGAATTTCGGAGAATTGATAGACTTCGCGCGGGAAAATTTCGATGTGTAAAGTCGATGCCAGCCAGTGACTGAATTCGTTGCGGTAGCGAATCAACGTCATGCCCAGGCCGAGGCCAGTAAGCGTGCCAAACAACCCGACCACCGTGCCCTGACCAAGAAATACCCAAATGATTTGCGAGATGTTTGCGCCGAGCGCTTTCACGATCCCGATCTCGCGCCTTTTTTGCACGGTCACCGTAATGAGTGTGCTCATAATTCCAAATGCGGCGACCACAACAATGAAGAAAAGAAGAAAGAACATCACGGTGCGTTCGAGGCGGACGGCTTCGAAATACTGACGGTTCATGTCGATCCAAGTCTCGGCGAATTGCGGCGGTGTCAGAAAATTCTGGATCTCGTTTTTCACGCGCTCGGCGCCATAAGGATTGTCGGTCTTTACCGTGATGCCGTGAAGGGCGTCACCAAGACCGTAAAGTTCCTGGCCAATGTAAATCGGTACGAGGAGAAACTCGGAGTCGTGCAGGTAATGCCCTGTTTCATAAATGCCGGTGACGGTCAGGTCTTTGGGCAAAATGACATCGCGTAGTTCGTCGATCGCTTTTTTTTCATCCGCGCCCTTCGCAGTTTCGAGTTTCTTAATTCCATCGAGAATCTGCCCAAGATTTCCCGGTGAATAGACGGTGAGTTTGTCGCCGACATGGATGCGTAATTGGCGGGCGAGTTCGACGCCGAGCACCGTCGATTCGCCGTCGAGATCGAGCTTGCCGTCTTTAATGAATTTTCGCAGCGGGACCACATTTTCCTCCGCCGCAAGATCGACGCCGCGAATCATCGGGGCGAGCCGACGCTTTTCGAACTCGACGATGACTGGCCCTTGCACGTAAGGCGCGGTCGCGATCACGCCAGGTACGTTGTCGATCTTTGTTTTGAGCGCGCGCCAATCTTGCAGGATGTCTTCGGTCGTGACCAGAATGTGCGCATCGAAATCGATCACCTTTTGGCGAAGTTCACGATCGAATCCGGTCATGACTGAGATGACCAGAATCAATACGGTCACACCGAGCGTCACACCAAGCACCGAAATCAAGGTGATGATGGAGAGAAAAGTGCGCTTCGGTTTCAAATACCGCAGTGCCAGAAAAAAACTAAACGGCAGTTTCAATTCGCCGATACGGTGACTGCGATTTCGCAATTTTCCAACAATTGTTGTAGCGGCGGTCTATGACCGCCGCTTGAATCGAACGACGGAAAATAATGCGGCGCTCGTAGAGTGCCGCTACAGAAATCCTTGGCGTCACGACTGCGCGTGTCCAAGCTCGACAAGAAATTTCAGGAGATCGTTATGC
Source organism: Verrucomicrobiota bacterium (assembly GCA_003219995.1). Taxonomy (GTDB): domain Bacteria; phylum Verrucomicrobiota; class Verrucomicrobiia; order Chthoniobacterales; family UBA10450; genus UBA10450. The sequence continues at coordinate 3,198 of QHRC01000073.1, read as the reverse complement.
GAATCAGAATCGTTTTTATGTTTGTGCTTGCTTCCACCGTTTTATTCGCGGCCGAGCAAATGTCCAAAACCGAGAAGAGTCCCGCTTACGACAAAATGAAGACACTCGTCGGTTCGTGGCAGGGAACGGTAAACGAAAATGGCAAACCGCTCGATACCCGCGTACGCTTCAAACTGGTTTCCGATGGCTCTGCGGTGGCGAGTTGGCTTGACGAAGATACGCCACACGAAATGATCACCATGTTTCACATGGACGGCAGCAATCTGATGGCCACGCATTACTGCGCCGCCCACAACCAGCCGCGCATGATTTTAACGACCGGCGGCGATCCAAATCGCCTCGTTTTCAAATTTAAAGACGGAACCAACATCCAGGCTGACGCCGGCCATATGCAGCCGGTTGCCTTCATCTTCGACGGCGCCAACCATCACATCGAAGAATGGACATATTTGCAGAACGGCAAGGAAGAAACCACGCGTTTCAATTTCCGGCGAAAGCAAAGGCGGACCGCCTGCTTCCGCGAGATGACTGAGTATTGCGCGTCAGGGCGCCGTTGCGGGACCCGCAGTCGATTAACAAAGATAAGATTGTGTCTCTTTACGCGACCGCGTGGGCCCTTAGCTCTTCCAAAGTGACGAACTCAAGCGCGGAGGAGTGCGTCGCCTCAAGATCGACAGGCGCGGCGACGCCGTGTTCCAGCGCATCTTTCCAACGCGTGACGCAAACGCACCACTTGTCACCAGGTTCCAACCCCGGAAAACCCCATTCCGGATGTGGCGTGACCAAATCATTTCCATCGAGCACGGAAAAATCCAGAAACTCGCGCGTGGCTTGCACGCACACCGTATGTTGTCCAACGTCTTCGGGCCCGGTCCGGCAGTAACCGTCGCGATAAAATCCTGTCATCGGATCGCGACAACAGCAGCGAAGCTCAGTGCCAAGAACATTCGTAGGCATAAAAGATACTGTGTTGAAGCGATGAAGCGTTCAAGCGTTGAAGCGAGAATTGTGAGTCGGACCGTCCATTTGACCATTTAAACGAAGCAGCGAGCCTAGGTCAGCAAACCACTGCATCACGCAAATTCCGGTTCTTCGGTCGAAACGGTCGATTCGCCCTCGTTCTGCTGTAACGCTTGCTCCACCGCGCGCCAGGGTAACATCGCGCATTTGACGCGCTGCGGGAATTTGCGTACGCCCTGCATCGCGCGAAGGTCGCCGAGCGTTTTCGGTGCATCATTCCTGTCTGTAGTCACCAACTCATGAAACGCGCGGAGCATCTCTGTAACTTCAGCAGGACTTTTGCCTTTCAATTTCGTTGTCATCAATGAGGCGGATGCCTGACTGATCGCGCAGCCGCGGCCGGTGAACTTGATGTCTTGCAAGGTTCCACCTTCGCCAAATCGGACGCCGAGATGAATCTCGTCGCCGCACGCGGGATTGTCGCCATGCACAAGCACCGCCGCGTCAGCGAGATCTCCAAAATTTCTCGGACGCCGCGAATGGTCGAGAATAACCTCCTGGTAAAGTTCTTCGAGTTCCGAAACGCCCGGCAGCATGGAGGATTTCAATCATGCGGTCGATTTCGGCTGTCGTGTTGTAAAAGTAGAAGCTCGCGCGAGTTGTGCCGGTCAAGCCGAACCTCCGCATCAGCGGCTGGTTGCAATGGTGTCCGCCGCGCATGGCCAACCCGTACTGATCGGCGAACGTCGTGAGATCGTGTGGATGCGCGGTCTCCATCACGAAACCAACCAGCGCGCCACGGGCCTCACGTGGTCCGAGGACACGCATTCCCGGCAATTCAGCGAGCCGTTCCATGGCGTAGCCGGTCAGTTGTGTATCGTGCTCGAAAATTGCCGAGCGCCCGATCCGTTCGACGTAATCGATGGCCGCGGCGAGCCCGATCGCGCCGGCAATGTTCGGCGTGCCCGCCTCAAACCGGTGCGGTGCTTTTTTGAACGCGCTTTTTTCCAGGGTAACGCTGACAATCATCTCGCCGCCGCCATGCCATGGCGGGATAGAATCGAGAATCTCGGCCCGCCCGTAAAGCGCCCCGATACCGGTTGGCCCGCACATTTTGTGTCCGGAGAATGCGAGGAAATCGCAGCCCAATTCGCGCACATTGATTGGCAAATGTCCCACACTTTGGGCCGCGTCCATCAGCGTGAGCGCGCCGACGGCCCGCGCTTTTTGGCAAAGCTGAGCGACTGGATTGATCGTGCCTAACGAGTTTGAAACATGGGTAAAGCCGAAGAGTTTTACTTCACGCGTGAGCAACGAAGGAAGCTGGTCGAGCGCGAGAGTGCCATCGTGCCGGACCGGCACGAAACGCAGCTGGGCGCCAGTTCGCTCGGCCAACAACTGCCAGGGCACGAGGTTACTGTGATGTTCCATTTCCGTGAGGAGGATCACATCACGAGCGCGAATAAATTTCCCGCCCCATGCCTGCGCGACAAGATTTATGCTTTCGGTAGTTCCACGGGTGAAAATTATTTCGTCGGCACTGGCGGCGCCCAGGTAGTTCGCCACCCGTTGTCGCGATTTTTCGTAGGCTGCCGTCGCCCGAGAGCTCAGTTCATGCAGACCACGATGCACATTGGCGTTTTCGTGCTCGTAGTAATTTCGAAGCGCATCCAGCACATTTCTCGGTTTCTGCGACGTCGCGGCGTTGTCAAAGTAGATCAAAGGATGGCCGTGCGCCTGTTCGCGGAGGATCGGGAAATCTTCGCGAATGGCGTTCCAGTCTACGGCGCTACTTGCGAGCTGGTGCACGCGATAATCTGCTTCACCCTTCGCTGCGCGCCACCTTAATCACAAACGCTGATCGCGTCAGATTTTGTCTTGTCCAATTAGTGCCAAACCCTTAGCCTTGGCCGTCAGGTCAAAACTTACAAACAGAAGGAGCAAATCGTTCATATGAAAACTCTTAGCCTCTCAATCTTGTCTCTGTTCGCCGTTGCGGCAGCACTTGCAGAGCCGCCAACTTCCGCCGAAGCAACGGCGGCGCCGAAAAATTCGGAGCCCAATGCTGACCTTGCACCGATCAGCGCGATCGGCGCGCACGTTTGCGGTATCCATTTTTACAGTGGCAACATGAAACGCCAACTCATCGCGCAGCATTATTGCTCACATTGGAGCGACGAAGTGCTGCAATGCGTGATCTACGACTCGGAAAGGAAAGATGCGCGACTGATCGGCGTA
>QHRC01000188.1 GCA_003219995.1 Verrucomicrobiota bacterium | reverse complement strand
TGCGTCAGCTCGCGATATTGTTTTATTGTAATATTGCTTTAAGGTCTCGACGAGATTCGCCGAAATCGAGACAGAAACCGCGCGGTTCCGGCCAAAATGATTCGTAATATAGATCGTTTTTCCGATGAGGTTTTCTGCGCAATTGAAACTCGCTCGTTGCCCACACTCACTCACTGCTTCCGTCGCAGCTTTACCTTGATCACTCGCACTGCCCCGTGCTTGCGCCAGCTACCCTAGCTGCGTTGCTGTCTACCCGCGCGATTCCCAATCGCGACGTGTTCTAGGTCGCTCATCCCACTCGCTCCATTGGCCGAAATCGCGAACGATCTGAAAGAGTAATCTGGCTGAGGCGAAATTCACAATAATGGTCGAATAATGCCTTGTGTGGATTGTACTTTCACATACCTGCCGCCGCTCGGAAGCTGACGTCGAGGTTTTTGCCTTTCGCATCCTGTGCTTGGCAGAAGCCTTGGTAAATCGCTAGTCTGCACGAATGACCCCTTCCACCAGGCGGATTCCCGTATCCTCCTCCCATGTGCTGGATTTGCTGAAACGTAACGCCAGGAAGCTTTCGTTCCGGAAGGGACGGGTAATTTTTCGGGAAGGTGAGTCCAGCGATGCCCTCTACGTAATCGAGCAGGGAATCGTGGAAATATCGGCTTTAATCGGACCCCGTGAGCGCCGCGTTTTCGCGACCTTTGGCGTCGGTGACTACTTCGGTGAGATTGCCGTCATCGATTCGAAACCGCGATCCGCCACCGCGATAGCGAAGGTAGACACCGTTGTCTCCTGCATTTCGCGCGACAAGGTATGGCGGATGTTCGCGCGATCGCCCCGGCTGCTCGTGACGATGATGCACGGCTTCAGCCAGCGGCTACGCGAGTTCGATCACCGTTATCTCCAGGAACTCCTTCAACATGAGCGCCTGGCGCTCGTGGGACGCTTCGCACAGTCCATCATACACGATTTCAACAGTCCACTCAGCAACATCGGTTTTGCCGCCGACCTTGTTTCTGAAGGTGATGCAACCCACAAGGAAAAAACCATGGCGAATGCCATAATCCGCAGGCAAGTCGACCGAATGGCGGGGATGATCGGGGAAGTGCTGGAGTTCACGCGCTCCTCGCGAAGGCGGGTCGTGCTCACGATGACAAGCTTTGATCAATTCATCGAAGAGATGGTGGCCGAACTCAGGCCGGGAGCCGCGCGAAAATCGGTTGCCATCGAGCTGAAAACATCACCACCGCGTATTACAATCCCCCTTGATCGACATAGACTTCCCCACGTTTTCTCCAATCTGGTGCGCAATGCCATCGACGTCATGCCCCGCGGCGGGCGGATCATGCTGAACTTCATATTAGGCGAGCGTGAGGTGATCATCAGAGTGGAAGACACCGGCCCGGGCGTTTCGCCTGATGTATTGGCGCATCTCTTCGATCCCTTCTTTACCCACGGCAAGTCTCACGGCACCGGGCTTGGACTCTCGATTTGCAAACGAATCGTGGAAGACCACAAGGGATGGATTTCCGCGAGCAGCAAGCGAGGCGGTGGCGCGATTCTGACATTTTCGCTTCCGCGAAGCGCTGAATTAGCAGCGAGCAAGCGGCGGAAGGGGTCGAAGAACGGGTCAGATCTGCCGGAGAAAAGAGTTAAAGAATCGAGCCGGAGGGGAAGGTTGGGGTCGCGTCTAAACATTTGACATTCAACCTTCGGTGACGTGAATCGTTGAATCGTTAAAGGATCGAATCGTGTTTCCTTCGGTCGCTGCGGCAGCGGCGTTAAAATCGCACCAGGTCAAGGGTGGCATGCTTTCGGAAAACCGTGATCATGATGGTGTCGTCGTGTGAGTCATTTCGAAACTTGTAACGCCGGGCTCGCTCGCTATTGCCTCGGCGTCTACGCCGCCAGATACGCGCTCCTTCAAGCGAGCGCTATTCCAATCCAAGCGATTGGACCGTTGGCTGGTCAATTGCTCCGGTAACAGGCAAGCCCTGGTCACGTTGGTAGTTCGCCAGAGCCGCTCGCGTTTGGACGTCCAGTGAACCCGTTACTGGTCCGGTGTAATAACCTTCCTGTTGCAGGGCCACTTGAACATTCGCGATCGTCTCATCGGGCAGCAGATTACCGTAAGTGTAAATGGGGCCATCGTAATCGTAGTAGCTGCAGAGTGGATCGTAACCCCACGCCGGATACCAATAGCCTCCGTCCAAAAAGAAATATCCGCCGCTCACAAAAACGATGGTGGTGAAATGCTGCCTCCACCAATTGCAGTCGTGCCACTCTTGCCGATGAGAGCGCAGCGCATCGAAGAAGCTAAGATGATTGTTTTTGCCTTGCGGCTCGGGTTTCACTCCGCTCCGTGGCGTCTCATGCGGCGCCAAATGGCCGCTAGTTGGTTGCGAGGGTCGTACGCCGTTTTGAGTATTCGTTGTCGCTGGGTCGCCCCGTGACGGTTCGCGTCTCGCTAAGAGACCCGTGATTGCCTCTGTATCGTCGGTTTTGATCACGCGCTGCACAGCCGCGATCGAAGACATGTTCGATGCGACGTCGCTTCTCACTGCCATACCGTTTTGTGGTTGCGCATTGTAAGTTCGTGCAGTTTGTCGAGCGCTCATGACTGCCAGAGTGACATTCGATGGCCGCACCAACGGTGCGTAACCCGACCGGAAAGTCGGGCGCGGCTGAGCAATCATTCCCGCTGCGTGGGTGTTGATCGTTCGCAAATTTATCGGCCCGCGAGCGATACCGCCGCTCCTTGCAACGGGCAGACTATTTTGCGTCATCAGCGCATTCGTTTGTGCATCGACCCGAGGGGCGGCGATTGCCAATGCTGAAATCAAGCAGAGCGCCGGAATCCTGAATGGTTTCATCATCTTGCCTCGACGATTAAACATCACCAACTGCGCCTTTGTTGCAACATTTTGTGCGACTCAGTCCTGCGCTTCGCTAGTTCTGGGCGGATGCTGCGATAGATGATCCCAGCAGAGCTTAGATTTTCACATTGTGAAAATTACAAGGTTACTCACGGCGGTTTCGGTCGGCCAAAAGGGTAAAAGGGTCAGAGCTTACTATTGACAGCCGCTTCGTTGTTGGTTGCCGATCTATTCGACCGCGCTCGTGCCTCAGCGGGGCATTCAACATTTCGTACAAGTATAACGGTCGCATAAGCCGACCGATTTGCTGTAATCACGAAAGACGCAATCAGAACTAACAGCGCGATTGACTGAACAGTTCTGGCATGTCGTTCTGCCAATCACGGTGCTTTTCGTGGTCGCCGGACTCACGCTCAGTGTTTTGGTTAAGACGATCGA
>QHRC01000187.1:6021-6573 GCA_003219995.1 Verrucomicrobiota bacterium | reverse complement strand
GGCGCCATCGCCAGCACGCGAGGCGCGTGCGCTCCACCGCGCGCTCGCTCTTCAACACGCTCGATAGCATCGCCACGCCTTGTTCGGTGAAGGCGTAGGGCAATGAACGCCGCCCGCCCCAACTTGAAATGCCAATTTGGCATTTCAAGTTACGAGCCTCTTCGGCGCCAAGCTGAAACATAAAATCGATAGCGAAACGACCGATGTTTCGCTTCACGGCGCGGTTCAAATGGCCGCTCGGAACGCCGTAGAGCGCTGCAAGATCAAAATCGAGCATCACTTTTTGTCCGCGAATGACGAAAATCGATCGCGCGACGTGCTCGATGGAAACGATCTCCTTACTCATTCGGGTGAATCTCAGCTAAACAAGCGCGCCATTTGAATGACGGTTGTGTTGAAGATATTGAAGATGCACTGGGGCGCGACGCCGATGGCGAACATGACGAGCGTCACCGGAACGACGACCCATTTCTCGCTCAATCGCAAATCTGGAAACGCGCTGCAACTTTCCGCGAGCGGACCGCTGAAGAGCGCTTGCATCGCGCGCATGAA
>QHRC01000187.1:0-5943 GCA_003219995.1 Verrucomicrobiota bacterium | reverse complement strand
GAACCTTTGAAGATGAGAAACTCGCCGATGAATCCGTTAAGTCCGGGCAAGCCGAGCGACGAAAACATGGCGACGCTCATCCAGCCGCAGAGCAACGGCGTCCGTTGCATCAGACCACCGAAATCGTCGATGCCGCGCAGGCCGCGGCGTTGCTCGAGCAATCCGACATAATAGAAGAGCGCGGCCGCGGTAATGCCGTGGTTGAAAATTTGCATGAAGACCCCACTTAGTGCCGCCTGCATGTCGATCAAAGAGATTGTCGATCTTGCCGTGACAGCAAAAAGACCAAGCATGCAGTAGCCGAGGTGATTGATCGACAGGTACGCGACCATTCTTTTCAAATCCGACTGAGCCCATGCGGCGAGCGAGGCAAACACGATCGAGCAAATCGCCAGGCCGAGCAGCCACGGACCGAGAATTTTGATTTCGTGGGGGAAGAGCGGGAGGAGCAGTCGCACGAAACCGTAAACGCCCATTTTCGAGAGCACGCCGGTCAGCACCATCGAGACGCCGGTCGGCGCGGTTTCGTAAGCGTCGGGCAGCCAGGTGTGAAACGGAAAGAGCGGCACTTTCACCGCAAGCCCGAGAAAGATTCCGGCGAAGGCGAACCACCTGAGATTACCTTCTAACAGTCCCAATTTTGCGCGCTCGGCGAGTTCAGCGAAATCGAATGTTCCGGTCGCGAAATAAATTCCGAGAAATGCGAGCAGGATCGCGACGCTGCCGAGGAACGTGTAAACAAAAAATTTGGTCGCGGCGCGGTCCCGTTTTTGGCCGCCCCAGATTTTGATGAGCAGGAATGCGGGGATAAGGCTCATCTCGTAAAACAAAAACCAGAGAACAAAGTTTTGAGCGGTGAAGGTGCCGTAGAGCGCAGATTGCATCAGCAGCATTAGCGCGCAAAACCCGTGGTCCGTGCGTTGGGCGAAAAAAGCGAACGGAAAAATAAGCGACGTGAGCAGGACGAGCAGCAGGCTCAAGCCATCGACGCCGACGAGATATTCGGCCCCGATGGCCGGAATCCAAGCGTGGCGTTCAACCAGTTGCAGACCGGCGGTCGCAGTATCGAATTTCTGCCAAAGCGCCAGCGCACAAAACGCGGAAATTGCGTTGAACATGAGCGCGAGCACGCGCGCATTAACTGGACGGGAGACGTAAAGCGCGATTGCGCCGAGCACCGGAGTGAGAATGAGCGCGGAAATTAAGCCAACCATGCGTAGATGATGAGCAGCGCGAGCATGCCGACGGCAACCGCGCCGAGATAAGTTTGGATTTGCCCCGAATGCCAGCCGGACATCACGCGTCCAAGGCCGCGGGCGCCGCTGGTGGTTTCATCGACGCCGGCGTTGATGCCGCGCTCGTCGAGGTTCGTGGTAAAGATTCCGAAGAGCTGGCCGAGGCCGCCAAACGCACGCACGAATCCATCCCAGACATGCCGATCCATCCAATCGGAGAAACGCGCGGCCGCCCGGCTGGAAGCGAGCACAGTCCGTTCGTAAAGTTCGTCGAGCCACATTTTGTGTTCGAGAAAGCGAAACAATGCCGGTTGTGCGTGCTCGAGCGGGTCTGTCTCGGCAGGACGATGTCGATCTTCCATCCCGGCATTGCGATATATCCATGCGCCGAGCGCAATGCCGGCTCCGACGAGGACGAGCGAAACGAAAAGCACCGGCTGAATGAAGAGTGTGGCATCGAAGCGCGCAGTTTCGCCGGTAAGATAACTATGCAGCCACGGCCACGCAGGGGTCAGCACGGCGCCTAGAACAATCGAGCAAATAGCAAGCGCGATCAGCGGCAGCGTCATGACGCGCGGGCTTTCGTGCGCGAGATCGGAAACGGCGCGCCGGTTGTTGAAGAAAATGAAAATCATCTGCCGCGTCATGTAGAGCGTGGTTAGGACAACGCCGGCGAGCATGAGGTAATGAGGCAGGTGGGATGCGTGCCAACGCATGGTGGCGTGCAAAATCTCTTCTTTCGTCCAGCCGCCAGAAAAGAAGAACGGCACACCACTGAGGTTCATCATGCCGACGGCATAGGTAAGAAACGTGACCGGCATGAGGAATCGGAGGCCACCCATTTTGCGAATGTCCTGTTCGTCATGGACGCCGTGAATAACTGAGCCGGCGCCGAGGAACAGGAGCGCTTTGAAAAAACCGTGCGCAATCAGGTGCATGATGCCGGCCGCGACACCGCCGACGCCCAGTGAAACCATCATCAGCCCTAACTGGGATACGGTTGAGTAGGCGAGGATGCGCTTGATATCGAACTGCGCCAGTGCGATCAGCGACGCCATCAACGCGGTGATCACGCCGATCGACACGACCACGGTAAGCGACGGCGTCACGCCATCTTCATCCCCAAAGGCGAAGAGTGGATAAACGCGCGCGACCAGAAACACACCGGCCGCGACCATGGTCGCCGCGTGGATCAGCGCGCTGACCGGTGTCGGGCCTTCCATCGCGTCCGGCAGCCAGACGTGCAGCGGAAATTGCCCCGACTTGCCGACGGCGCCACAAAAAATCAACAGCGCAATAAACGTCGCGGAGCTGCCGAGCATGACCAGCCCGGCACTTTCGAGGCAGCCGCGCCCGTCATCGTAAAAAAGCAGTGTGCCGCTGTTGCCATAAAGCCAGATCATCCCAAGGAAGAACCCCATGTCGCCGATTCGCGTAGTGATGAACGCTTTCTTCGCAGCCGCCGCGGCGCTTGGTTTATGAATCCAGAATCCGATTAACAAATACGAGGCGAGCCCGACCAGTTCCCAGCAGACGAATAGAAGAAGCAGACTATTCGCGATGACCACGCCGAGCATGGCGGCGGAAAAGAACGAGAGATAGGCAAAGAAGCGGGTGAAGTCTTTGTCGCCGGCCATGTAGCCGATGCTGAAAACAAAAATGCAAAGCCCGACCAGCGCGATCATGATCAACATCGCGGCGGCGAGCGGATCGAGCACCCAGCCGAGGCCCAATGCGCTATCGCCGAATGTGAACCAGGTGAAATTGTGAAACGCGCGGTAACCGGGCGTTTGCAACGTGGTTACAAACGCGAAGATCGACAACGTGAGCGCGGCGATCTGGCCAATAACCGCGAGTGCCGCCGCGCTTTTACGCCGCGAGTTCGCGAGGCTCAGAATTACGAACGAAACCGCGAGCGGCAGCGCCGGAATCAACCACACGTTATTGACGCTCCAGGCCATTAGACGATTACGAGCACGAGCTTAGGAATTCATCCTTTGAGCTGATTGAGTTGATCGACGTTGGTCGTTCGATAATGGCGGTAAACAGCGATCACGAGCGCGAGACCGACGGCCGCTTCGGCCGCGGCGATGGCGATGGAAAAGATCGCGACCATCACACCGGTGGGCGGTTGGGGTTGCGGACCGAAGCGCCAGAAGGCGATGAAATTCAGGTTCGCCGCGGCGAGCATCATCTCGATCCCGATGAGGATGAAGATGGCGTGACGCCGGCTGAGCGCGGCGAGCAGGCCGATGCAGAAGAGCGCGGCGGCAACGATGAGAAACAGTTGAAGTGTTGGTGTCATGGCGTCGCCAAGTTAAAAATGTTAAAAGAGTTACATCGTGAAATTGGCAGTCAGCGGCTGCGCCGGTGTTTGTAACATTGCAAGACGACCGCACGATCCACCGTTGGAACGTTGTAACATTTTTAACTTTTTTAACGTTCTTCTTAGCGTTTTTCCTCCATCACGAGAATGAGCGCGCCGATCAATGCAGCGGTTAGCAGCAGGCCGACGCATTGGAGCGGCCAAACGTAGCTGGTCATCAGCACTTCGCCGATTCGTCTCACGGTGAGCGCCTCGATTGGTGGCGCTGCGATGGACAATGGTTGCGTTTTGAGAATCGCCCAGAGCAAACCGGCGAATACGGCGATGGCTATGAAAACACCGGCCCAGTTGAAGCCGCGATCTTTTCCGACGTCGCGTCGCGTCAACAGGATCGTAAAGACGATCAGGACCGCGACCGCGCCGATGTAGACGAAAATCTGCACCAAGCCGACGAACTCTGCGCCGAGCAAAAAGAAAAACGCCGCAACGCCGACGAACGTGACCGCGAAACTAAGTGCGGCATGAATGAGTTTGGGCAGCGAAGCGGCGGCGAGCGCCGCGGCGAGCGTCAAAAGCGCGATGAGGATGAAAGCGACGCTATTCATTCGGCGAAACGATAAGTGCGAGTGGCAAATCTTTTTCGTGTGTCGAGCAAGATCGACAATGCGATGTAGACAATTACGATGACGGCAAGCGAGCACAGCCATCCCGCAAGCCCGCGCCCCGCGTAGTGCCACACGGCGGCGGCGAGAATGCAGGTGAAGGCCATCGGCAACATGAATTTCCAGGCGAAATTCATGATGTGATCGATGCGGGTGCGCGGCAGCGTTCCGCGAAGCCAGATGTAAACGAAAAGCAAGGCCGACAGTTTTGCGAAGAACCAGATATAGGATGGAATGAATTGAAGGACGCGGACCGGTGCATGCCAGCCACCGAGGAACAGGGTCACGGCCAGGCCGCTGATCGCAAACATTCCGATGTATTCGGCCATGAAGAAGGTGGCATATTTGAAGCCCGAGTATTCGGTCATGTGTCCAGCGACGATTTCCGATTCGCCTTCTGGCACATCGAACGGCGTGCGGTTAGATTCGACAAGGCCGGAGACAAAAAACAAAACGAACGCGGCTGCGCCCCAAGGCGTCGCGACGAACCAATGCGGTACAAAGCCGAACGAGTAGTTACTTTGCGCGGCGACGATCGCGTCGGGTGAGAGCGCGCCGACCACCATGACCACCGGAAGCGTCGTAATGATGAGTGGCAACTCGTAGCTGACCATCTGCGCGATCGCGCGCATCGCGCCGAGCATCGAGAATTTGTTGTTGCTTCCCCAGCCGGCCATGAAAACGGCGAGTTCCGTTGTCGATCCCACCGCGAAGAAAAACAGGATGCCGCCATCAATCGCAAATGGGGTCATGTTGCGTCCATATGGAATTACACCGAGGGCAAGGATCGCTGTCGCCGCGATCAAAATCGGAGCGAGAAAATGCACGATCTTGTCCGCGCGCGCCGGCACGATGTCTTCCTTAATGAGCATCTTGATTCCGTCGGCGATTGGTTGAAAAAGTCCGAACGGCCCGACGCGATTTGGCCCGTAGCGGTTTTGCATCCGCCCGAGAATTTTCCGTTCCAGGACCGAAATGAGCGCGAAGAGGGTGAGAAACACACCGAGCAGCGCGAGAATATTCAGGAGACTCGAGGCGACCTGGATGATCCAATCAGGCGCACCAGCCAGCCACGATAGCAGCCATTGCTTTAGGTGGATGAAGATCTGATCGATAGAATCGCTGCTCATCTACGGTGAAGAAAAGCGGTGCGCGATCCTTTAATCAAGGCGGATCATTTGGCCACGGGGCAACACAGATGAAACACGGATAAAAGGCTGTAGTATTGACCAGTGTAAATCTGTGTTCATCTGTGGCTGTTTAATGTGTCAGCAATGACTCCAAATCCCTATTTCTTTATCGTCATTTTCGTTGGCGTGGCCCTGGTCTTTCCGTTGCTGCCGCTGGCGTTGGCATGGCTTTGGAGAAAGTTTTTCCAACCGCCCAAGCCGGGCGCCCAAAAAAATGCAACTTACGAGTGCGGGGTTGAATCGATCGGCGATGCGCAAATCCAGTTTCGCTCGCAGTATTATCTTTACGCGATCATCTTTCTGATCTTCGACGTGGAAGCGATTTTTTTGGTGCCATTTGCCGTCGCGTTCACCGGTTTGCCGGTCGGCGCGTTCATCGCCATCCTGGTTTTCTTGCTGCTGCTAATTGAAGGTCTCGTTTGGGCTTGGAGCAAAGGTTGCTTAAATTGGGCGCGCTAGCGCGGTAGTTAAAACCGTTTAAAGCGTTACATTGTTACAACGGGACATGAGCGAAATAGACGAAGGGCTGC
>QHRC01000186.1:4641-7940 GCA_003219995.1 Verrucomicrobiota bacterium | reverse complement strand
CCTTTCCAGCCAATCCAAGGCATCGCCGTCGACCCCGGCAGCCGCATAGTTCAGAGCAATGATAAGCGCCGACTCATATTTTCCCCGGGCCAGGCGCTGCCGCCTCAATTCGTTTACTTTCCGCAAGTAAGCCGAAAGTCCGAAAGTTTCGTAGGCCTTCCGCATCTCTCCGACTTCTTCCCCGCTAAATGCACCTTCAAAGGTCCTAGCTCTTTCGAAGGCGCTGAAAGCCTCAGTAGGCTTGTTTGTTTTCCACAAAACCTGGCCAAGAAAATCGTAGGCTAGGCTGTTGCCCGGATCCATGGAAAGCGTTTGTTGGAGCTGCTCCTGCGCTCGATCGAACTGCCGCTTGAACCAAAACTCAACCGCGAGATCAAAACTGATCCGAACCGAGAGAGGGTCTAGTTTCCTTGCGCTTTCAAACTGTTCATCGCCTTCCGGGTAACGCGCCATCCCGAGCAGAAATTCTGCAAACCAGAGCCGCGCGGTGGCCGAGCCCGGGTTGAGGCGAACGGCCTCACTGAATTCATGGTCGGCATCTTCAAAGAGCCACTCGAATTCGTAATAAACGAAGGCCAATGCCGTGTGCGCTTCGGCCAGGCGCGGATTAAGTTTCAAGGCTTGCAGGGCTGCGGTCTTCGCTTCGGGGAAGGCTTCCTTGGGCGGAAGGAAATTCCAATAGCCAAGCATATTGTAAGCTTCGGCCAGGCCGGCTGTGGCAAGGGCAAACGATGGGTCTATTGCCATCGCGTGTTTGAAATGCGCCACCGCGTTGGTAAAGCCGGCTTCAGTAAATTTGTTCAGTTCATAGCGACCTAACAAATAGACTTCGTAAGCCTCCGTCATTTCTGTCGGCTTCCTGGCCAGACGTTCTGTTTCTTCGATGCCGAGCTGAACTTTCAATGCATCGACCACGCGATGTGAAATATCGCTGCGGATATCGAGAATATCGGTCATTTCCCGGTCGTAATTGGCCGCCCATAAATGAAAGCCATCGGCCACGTTGACTAGCTGGGCGCTGATTCGAAGTTTATTTCCGGCTTTGCTGACGCTGCCTTCGAGAATCGAGGCCACGTTGAGTTGTTCGCCAATCTTACGGATGTCTTCAGTTTTGCCCTTAAAAACAAATGAGGAAGTTCGCGCCGGTACATGTAGTTCTTTTATCTGGCTCAGCGCGGTGCATAAATCTTCGGTAATGCCGTCGCTCAGATATTCGTTCTCTTTGTCTGGACTCATGTTGACGAACGGGAGCACGGCGACCGACTTCGAAGCCGGTGCCTGAACAACGGGAGCAATTGACGAGCGGCCCTTTGCATGCGACCGCAACATCCAAACACCGGCTAACGCGAGCAAAGCCAGCAGAGCGACGATTAACACGAGCGGCCTCTTCTTTCGCTCGCGCTGCGCTGCAACGCGAACGGCCTGCTTTTCCCATGGCAAAACGATGCGAAAAAGGTCCATTGGGAGCTCAATGTTCTTTAAGTCAGTCGGTGCGAGTCTCTCGAATCGCGCCTCCAGCGCGTTACGGATCTGCCGCTCTACGTCCATCGACACGCAAATTCCACCAGAGCGCGCCAGCGGTTGGATGCGAGATGCGATGTTGACACCGTCACCGTAAACATCGCTTTCACGATGCATCACGTCGCCGATATGAATGCCGATTCGGATTTCGATTTGCCGCTCGCTCGGCACGTCATGATTGCGCTTGGCCAGCGTGCGTTGAATCTCGATCGCGCACTGCGCCGCTTCTAGCGCGCTTTGAAATTCAACCATAAATGCGTCGCCGATGGTCTTGATTTCGACGCCGTGAAAGCGAGGGAAAATTGAGCGAAGGATTCGCCGGTGTTCCTCGAGCAGTTCGAGCGCAAGCGCGTCGTCGTGTTGCGCCAGCGCGCTGTAGCCGACCATGTCCGTGAACATGATGGCCGCGAGCCGGCGCTGTTCAGAAGGAACGGTCATGCGGAAGCTTAGAAGAACATCCGAAAAGGCGCTTGTCGATCTTGTCTGGAAGGTGAGACGGCACGAGAAAAACCAGAAGTTACCAAGCGGGAGGGAGAAAGCAGAAATCTACCCGTCCGAGATTTGGAGAACTGCGTTGCCTTCCAATTTGCCCGCGCGGAATTCTTCAAGCGCGGTATTGGCTTCTTCGAGCGGGAAAGGTTGGGTTTTTGTTTTCACTGGAACGCACGCTGCGATCTCGAGAAATTCCTCGCCGTCGCGACGGGTCAAGTTTGCGACCGAACAGATGGCGCGCTCACCCCAAAGATCGACATAGGGAAAGGAAGGGATGTCGCTCATGTGAATGCCGCCGCAGACGACGACGCCGCCTTTGGTCAGCGCGCGCAGTGCCGCCGGCACGAGCGCACCAACCGGCGCAAAGATGATCGCGGCATCGAGTTTTTCCGACGGGGTTTCATCGGAGCCACCCGCCCAAACCGCGCCCACTTCTCTCGCCGTTTCTTGGCCAGCTTTATCACCCGGCCGTGTGAAGGCGAAAATCTCGCGGCCCTGGTAAATCGCAATTTGCACGATCAAATGCGCGGCATTGCCAAAGCCGTAAATGCCAATCCGGCGCGCGTCCCCTGTTTTACGATATGAGCGGTAGCCGAGCATTCCGGCACAAAGAAGCGGCGCCACATCGACATCGTTGTATTGCTCGGGCAATCGAAAACAAAATCGCGCGTCGACCACGGTGAACTCAGCGTAACCACCGTCAATGGTATAGCCGGTAAAACGCGCGCGATCGCAAAGATTCTCGCGCGAAGATCGACAATAACGGCATTCGCCATCCGTCCAGCCGAGCCACGGAATGCCGACACGCTCGCCAACGGAAAATCCTTGAACGCTTTCGCCGATTTCTTCGATGCGGCCGACGATTTGGTGCCCGGGAATGAGCGGCAGTTTCGGATTCGGCAATTCTCCGTCGACCACGTGAAGATCGGTGCGACAAACCGCGCATGTTTTAACGCCGACGAGTAGTTGTCCGGGCTCAGTTTTTGGTTTCGGAACGTCGCGCAGGACAACCGGTTTTCCCGGCTGCTCGAGAACCATCGCGCGCATGCCGATCTAATTACGTGGCGCTGCATGACATGGCAACGGGAAGAAATATAGTTTTCGTTTGAGAATTCTGGGCTGGCGGCACGAATTCCAATAGTAGAACATCTGCGAACCAGGAACCTTTTGCGGGCGAGCGCTTTGGGTAACGCGCTTGGCGCTGTTTAGCTTGCCGAAAATGCGACCGTGTGCGATTCCTTTGGCGATTACCTTACAACGCTGGACTATGGGGCCTCCGATCTTAC
>QHRC01000186.1:1549-4629 GCA_003219995.1 Verrucomicrobiota bacterium | reverse complement strand
CGCCTAATCACGTATGAAAAAAAACACTCCGATTCCTGTGGCGCGTCGAGGCAATGGCGCGCGATTGACCGACAACAACCTCGATACCAAACAGCTCCTCACAACCTTGAAGGCATTCAAACGAGGCGATTTTTCGGCGCGCCTGCCGGATGACTGGACGGGTGTGGCTGGAAAAGTCGCGGACACACTGAACGATGTCATCGCGACCAATCAGCGCATGACGCAGGAATTGGAGCGCATCGGTCGCGTTGTGGGAAAGGAGGGCCGGATTATGCAGCGTGCATCAATTGGGGACGTATCAAAATCCTGGGCTCACGCCATGGGCTCGGTCAACGGGCTCATCGAAGATTTGGTTCATCCCACGAGCGAAATGGCGCGCGTCATTGGGGCGGTCGCCAAGGGCGATCTCTCCAAGACCATGGCGACAGAAATCGAAGGCTGGCCGCTTGAAGGAGAGTTTTTGCGCACGGCGAAAACTGTGAACACGATGGTCAACCAGCTCGGTGCCTTCGCCTCGGAAGTGACGCGCGTGGCGCGCGAAGTGGGGACCGAGGGCAAGTTAGGTGGGCAGGCCAAAGTAAAAGGGGTAGCCGGCACTTGGAAAGACTTGACCGAGAACGTGAACCTAATGGCCGGCAATCTTACGGCGCAGGTCCGCAACATCGCCACCGTAACGACAGCGGTAGCGAATGGCGATTTGACCAAGAAGATTACGGTCGATGTCAAAGGCGAGTTTCTCGAACTGAAAGACACGGTTAACGTTATGGTCGATCAGCTTCGATCTTTTGCTTCGGAAGTGACGCGTGTCGCGCGAGAAGTCGGTTCGGAAGGAATTCTCGGCGGGCAAGCGCGTGTCGAAGGCGTATCAGGCACGTGGAAGGACCTGACTGATTCGGTGAATTTCATGGCGCGCAACCTGACCGCGCAAGTGCGCAACATCGCGGAGGTCACGACCGCCGTAGCAACGGGCGATCTATCAAAGAAAATCATGGTGAATGTGAAGGGAGAAATCCTTGAGCTGAAAAACACGATCAACACCATGGTCGATCAACTCAGCTCGTTTGCGTCCGAAGTGACGCGGGTTGCGCGCGAGGTCGGCACTGAAGGGAAACTCGGTGGTCAGGCGGATGTGCGTGGTGTCGCCGGAACCTGGAAAGATTTGACCGACTCTGTGAACTCCATGGCCGGCAATCTGACCGGACAGGTGCGCAACATTGCCAAGGTCACGACCGCAGTTGCAAACGGCGATCTTTCGAAAAAAATCACGGTCGATGTTCGCGGCGAAATTTTGGAGTTGAAAGACACCATTAACACGATGGTGGACCAGTTGCGTTCATTTGCTTCGGAAGTCACGCGGGTTGCGCGCGAGGTGGGCTCCGAAGGAAAACTAGGCGGACAAGCCGAGGTGCGCGGTGTTGCCGGCACGTGGAAAGATTTGACCGACAATGTGAACATGATGGCCGGTAATCTCACGGCCCAAGTGCGCAACATTGCTGAGGTCACGACCGCGATCGCCAACGGCGATCTCTCGCGAAAAATCACCGTCGATGTGAAAGGCGAGATTCTCGAAATGAAAAACACGATCAACACCCTGGTTGATCGGCTTGGCTCATTTGCCTCGGAAGTGACGCGCGTTGCCCGCGAAGTGGGTTCGGAGGGAATCCTCGGTGGCCAGGCGGACGTACGTGGCGTGGCGGGCACGTGGAAAGATTTGACCGATAGCGTGAATTTCATGGCTGGAAACCTCACCGGCCAGGTACGCAACATTGCCGAGGTTACGACCGCAGTCGCGAACGGCGATCTCTCCAAAAAAATCACCGTCGATGTAAAAGGCGAAATTCTGGAGCTAAAAAACACCATCAACACCATGGTGGACCAGCTCAGCTCGTTTGCCGCGGAAGTGACGCGCGTGGCCCGTGAAGTGGGCACGGACGGTCGGCTCGGCGGTCAGGCTGAAGTGGAAGGCGTCGCGGGCACTTGGAAAGATCTGACCGACTCGGTGAACTCGATGGCCGGCAATCTCACCGCGCAAGTGCGCAACATTGCCGAGGTCACTACTGCGGTCGCGACGGGCGATTTGTCGAAGAAAATTACGGTTGATGTTCGCGGGGAAATTTTGCAGCTCAAGGACACCATCAACACGATGGTGGACCAGTTGCGTTCCTTTGCCTCAGAAGTGACGCGTGTTGCCCGTGAGGTCGGTTCCGAAGGAAAACTGGGCGGCCAGGCGGACGTGCGCGGAGTGGCCGGCACCTGGAAAGATTTGACCGATAGCGTGAATTCGATGGCCGGCAATCTGACCGCGCAAGTGCGCAACATTGCAGCCGTTACCACCGCGGTCGCAAAAGGTGACCTTTCCAAGAAAATCACGGTCGATGTGAAAGGTGAGATTTTGGAGCTCAAAAACACCGTCAACACGATGGTGGACCAGCTCAATTCATTCGCATCGGAAGTCACCCGGGTGGCGCGCGAAGTCGGTACCGAAGGCAAGCTCGGTGGCCAGGCGATGGTGAAAGGTGTCGCCGGCACTTGGAAAGATCTGACCGATAGCGTGAATTTCATGGCCGGCAACCTTACGAACCAAGTGCGCGGCATTGCCAGAGTCGTGACTGCCGTCGCCAATGGTAACTTGAAGCGAAAGCTGCTTCTCGAAGCGAAAGGCGAAATCGCGGCACTTGCCGACACCATTAACAGCATGACGGATACGCTCGCCACCTTTGCCGATCAGGTGACCACTGTTGCGCGCGAGGTCGGCGTGGAAGGAAAGCTCGGCGGCCAGGCAAACGTGCCCGGCGCGGCTGGGACATGGCGCGATTTGACCGATAACGTGAATCGGCTGGCGGCGAATCTCACCACTCAGTTGCGGGCAATCGCCGATGTCGCGACAGCAGTGACGGAGGGAGACCTGACGCGTTCGATCCAGGTGGAGGCACGGGGCGAGGTCGCATTCGTAAAAGACAACATCAATGAAATGATCCGCAATTTGAAAGACACGACGTTGCGGAATGAGGAGCAGGACTGGCTCAAGACCAACCTCGCGAAGTTTACCCGCATGCTTCAGGGCCAGAGAGATCTGCTTA
>QHRC01000186.1:0-1434 GCA_003219995.1 Verrucomicrobiota bacterium | reverse complement strand
TGGTGAGTTACGCCTACCGCGAGCGGAAAGGGGCAAAGAATCGCTTCAAGTTGGGGGAGAGCTTGGTTGGGCAGGCGGCGTTGGAGAGAAAACGCATTCTGCTGACCGACATCCCGGCTGGTTATGTGAAGGTGGGTTCCGGTCTGGGTGAGTCGCGCCCGATGAACATCGTTGTCCTACCCGTTTTGTTCGAAGACGAAGTGAAAGCGGTGATGGAACTTTCATCGCTCGATGGCTTCAATTCGACGCATCAGGCTTTTCTCGACCAATTGACGGAGAGCATCGGCATTGTTCTGAATACAATCGAAGCCAATACGCGGACCGAAAATCTGCTCGAGCAATCGCAATCGCTGGCGGCGGAGTTGCAGAAGACGAATCTGGAGTTGCAGGAAAAGGCGAGGTCGAATCTCGCAAAAGATCAATTTCTTGCCATGCTCAGCCACGAGCTGCGAACGCCTCTTACCCCGGTTCTCAGTTCTGTGCTCGCGTTGGAGCATGAAGAAAGCATGTCCGAAAACGTCCGCGAATCGCTTCAGATGATTCATCGCAACGTGGAGTTGGAGGCGCGACTCATCGACGATCTGCTCGACCTAACACGTATCAGCCAGGGAAAGGTGCAGCTCAATCTCGAGACCGTTGATGCTCATAAACTGTTGTGTAATGCGCTGGAGATTTGCCAGGCCGAGATCGGACAAAAACGTCTCGATCTTCGCGTCGATTTAACCGCGGAGAAATTCCACCTCAAGGCCGACCGCGCGCGGCTTCAGCAGATCTTTTGGAACCTGATTAAGAACTCCGTGAAATTTACGCCCAACGGCGGGCAAATTTCTATTTTCACGCGAGACGATCCCGGCGACCAACTGCGCATTGAAATCGCCGATACCGGCGTCGGAATTAAGCCTGAATCGTTGCCGAAAATCTTTGACGCGTTTGAACAGGGCGGCCGGACGCAACTCGGAGGTCTAGGTCTCGGACTCGCCATCAGCAAAACCCTGGCTGAGGCGCATAAAGGAACTATCACGGCAGAAAGCGCCGGGCAAAACAAAGGCGCCAAGTTCACGTTGATCCTTCCCACTTGCGAAAAGGCCGATGATCAGGCTCAGCCAGCCCTGGCCCCGAGGATATCGGAACGCCAGACACTGCGCGTTCTGCTGGTCGAGGATCACGCAGATACAAATCGATCGATTACGAAGTTACTTCAGTTGCGTGGATACGATGTGCAGTCGGCCAGCACGCTTGGGTCCGCGCTCGAACTGAGCGCGAAAAATGAATTCGATGTCCTTATCAGCGATCTCGGATTACCTGATGGCAGCGGAATCGATCTGATTCAAAAACTTCCTTCCGGACGCCCCCTTCTCACCATCGCTCTAACCGGTTTCGGGATGGAAGACGATATCCGTAAAAGTCATGATGCCGGGTTCCAGCATCACCTCG
>QHRC01000185.1:3363-4472 GCA_003219995.1 Verrucomicrobiota bacterium | reverse complement strand
CGGACGAGTTGGAGTCGCACGCCCATGCTGGCTGGACAGCTAGCCTGGACCGGCTGCTCCAGGAATTTTCCGTGTTAAACGATCGCATCAAGACTGTTGAGAACGCGCTTTCCAAGCGTCTCGATCAACTCGCTGCGGCCATGCCGCAGGCCAAGCAAGTCGATCTCGCGGCGCGTTTCGAGAAGATCGACGAACAACTGACTGCGATTCGAAGCAGCGAAAGTGTGAATCAACGGCTCTTCGATGCGCTGCATGAGGAGCTCCTCAAATATCGTGACAATTTTCTGCACGAATCACTGCAGCAACCTTTCATTCACGACCTCGTGCTTCTCTTCGACCATCTCAATAGCCTGGCCGAACAAATGGGCACCGCCGCAAACGAAAAGGGAAAACGCACCCACCTTGCCCGGTGGCGCGACAATTTGAAGAATGCCATTCATTCGCTCGTGGAGATTCTACATCGGTTCGAGGTCAAAGAAATTGAGCCGAAAGAGCAGGTCGATCGCGCCCTTCATCGGGTGGTTAGTTACGAGCCGGCGGATTACCCGGATGAGGACGGGCGGATCATCAAGCGGGTCAGGCGCGGGTTTTTCTGGCGCGGCAAGGTCATACGCCCCGAGGAAGTGATCGCGAAACGGTTCAACTAATTTTAGGAAACGAACACCGGGTTGCCGGCAGAAAAGGCAACCCGAGCGCACTCAGTCCTAATCTTTCCGGTTTCTGAAATCAGACGTCCGAAATTGACAGTTTTCGGCATGGAAACTGCACTTGGGAAGTGCCGGGAAACCCCCAATTACATCGGCATCTCAATCTTCTACGCATGAGTCATCGCAAAGCAGTCGGAATCGACCTCGGAACCACTTTCTCGGCCGTAGCGCACATTGATGCCTACGGCAAACCGCAAATTATTCCCAACGCCGAGAGCGAACGAATCACGCCTTCCGTCATCCTATTTGACGGCGCAAACGTGATTGTCGGGACGCATGCGAAAAATAATTCGGTGGCCGAGCCGGAGAGGATTGTCGACTTTGTGAAGCGCGAAATGGGCAAGCCGAAGGAGCAATTTCATCGCGGATTCGGCGGGAAGATTTATTCTGCGGAAGAACTCT
>QHRC01000185.1:0-3326 GCA_003219995.1 Verrucomicrobiota bacterium | reverse complement strand
AGCCGGTAACGGACGCTGTCATCACGGTGCCGGCTTATTTCAACGACGCCGAACGCACTGCCACCATCACGGCGGGCCAGCTCGCCGGACTCAACGTTCTGCAAATTATCAACGAGCCGACCGCGGCCGCGCTCGCTTACGGGCTGGACAAACTCGAACAGGACCAGACTGTTTTCGTCTTCGATCTGGGCGGGGGCACGTTCGACGTGACCATCATGCGGATCGAGAACCAGAAGCTCAATATCATCGCGACCAACGGCGATCACCGGCTTGGCGGCAAAGATTGGGACGACGTGCTAGTCAATTATGTGGCCGAGGAGTTCGATCACGCGCACGATGAAAACCCGCTGCTCGACTTGCAGAGTTACCAGGACCTGCAGACCCGCGGAGTCGCAACCAAACTCCAACTCTCCAGCCGCACTCATACCGCCATCGTCCACCACCACCATGGCAAGAGTGTGAAAGTGGAAGTAAGCCGCAAAGATTTTGAAAAGCGCACCCGTCATCTGGTTGAGAAGTGCAAAACGATTTGCGAGATCGTGATGCAGGAAGCGAAAATGAAATGGAACAAGATCGACAAGATCCTTCTCATCGGCGGCATGACGCGCATGCCGATGGTGCGAGAGATGATTTCGCAATTCTCCTCTGCGCCCTTGGTCAGCGACGTCAATCCGGATGAAGCGGTTGCGGTCGGCGCGGCGATTCAGGCCACCTTGTCGATGTTGCGCGAGGAAGAAATAACGGGCGAGAAAGTGCTCGGTGAAAACACCCGGCAGCAATTTTCCTGTCGCGATGGCCGACTGATTCAAGTCACCGACATCACTTCACATACGCTCGGGGTCATCCTGTGGGATGAATCCAATCTCGAGGAATATGTTTTCCCCATGATCAAGAAACGCACGGCCATACCGGCGAGCGCAAAAAACTCATTTGGCACGGCCAGCGCAAACATGCAGCACGCCCTGGTCAAGGTGGTGGAGGGAGAAAGCTCGCTCCCGGCGGATTGTACGCCGTTAGGCGTTTGCGACATCGAATTGCCGCCGTACCTGCCGAAAGGCTCGCCGGTCGAGCTCACGTATCGCTACAATGCCAATCAGGTGCTGGAGGTCGCCGTGGAAGCGTGCGGTAATCAGTCAAAGGTATCGATCGAGCGCAACACCGGCCTTGCCCCGAACGAAATTGGCAAAGCCCTCTCCAGTCTCGAGAAATTGAGCGTTGAATAAAGAATGCCTAAATGCAACGTCACTTTTCCTGTTCCGCTCCCGGACGATCCGAACAAGTGGGAGGGCTGGAACAATTACAAGTCACCGAATTTCTACGAGCGGCTTTGTCTTGACCCGCGCGCCAATCCGAGCAACGAGCTGATCGAAGAGCGTTGCCGCGAGCTCCTGCGCTGGTGGCAAAAAAAATTGCCGCTCAAGAATCAACCGAGTAATCCGCTGGCGCAGTTGCTCCGCACCGGCCTGGAGGAATCATCCCGCTATCTGACCCAAGCCCGGGTCGAACTTCTCGATCCGCAACGGCGTCGCGAGATGGATGACGAGCTGGCAGCCCAGGAACATGAAGAGGCGGTGGCCGAATTTCAGAAATATCTCGCCTTCGCCATCGCCGACGGAACGCTCACGGCCGAGGAAGAAAAAAATCTGATGCGTTTTGGCGCCGAACACGGACTGACCAAGCCG
Organism: Verrucomicrobiota bacterium; assembly: GCA_003219995.1. Lineage (GTDB taxonomy): Bacteria > Verrucomicrobiota > Verrucomicrobiia > Chthoniobacterales > UBA10450 > UBA10450. The sequence continues at coordinate 1,644 of QHRC01000185.1, read as the reverse complement.
CAGATGCTTTCTCAAATCGAGGCCGAACTGGAGGACAGCGGCGCGAAACGGCCGGAGCCAGTGCCCTCTTTCTCGGCGGCGGCGCCGGTTCCATCGCAAAGTTCGCAATCATCCAATCCGCAGGAGGAATTTCTGCGCATGTTGCGGTTGAGTGCGCTCGACAGCTTCGGCATGACCGACGATCAGCGCGACGCTTTCATTAACATGGCGGAAAGCCTCGGCATCGAGCCGGGGGAAGCCGAGGATCTTGTCGATCTTTATTTGGAAGAAGCCGACGCTATTTCTCAGTCGCAACCTGCTCTGGGAGCGGCACGCGATGGATCGACGCGATCTGCAGCGCAGGAAGCGCATATTGGGGGAACCGCCTACGCAATTCCGATCGAAATCAATGTTGCCGCTGAGCGCGGACGCTATGTTAATTTCCAAAATTCGCTCGGCGCCGAGATGCTCTTCATCCCATCGGCTGAATTTGTGATGGGAAGTGACGCGTTCGATGCCTCGCCGAATGAACGGCCGGTCGTCCGCGTAACTGTCAGCCGTTTTTATTTGTCGCGACATTTGATTACCAATGCCGCTTACGAAAAGTTCGATCGTTCGCATGTGCACAAGCGCATGCCGGGCGCGGGCGATCGTCATCCCGTTGTTCATGTCAGCAGCCTCGACGCCATCAAGTTCTGCCAATGGCTGAGCACGCGTGAGCGAAAAAAATATCGGTTGCCCACCGAGGCAGAATGGGAATACGCCGCCCGCGGGACCGACGGCAGAAAATATCCGTGGGGCAATCACGAAGGCCGCGGCGATCTCGCTAACTTCGCCGATCGCAACACCGTTTTTGCCTGGAGCGATCGCGAGATCGACGATGGTTACGCGGAAAGCTCGCCGGTGGGCGCGTTCCCGCTCGGGGCCAGCCCCTTCGGCATGGAGGACATGGCTGGCAACGTCTGGGAATGGTGCCTCGACTATTACGAAGACGAAGCCTATCGCGGCGCGCCGAAAGTGAACCCGAGAGGACCGACCGCTGGGACGCGGCGCGTTTATCGCGGCGGGAGTTGGAAATCGCGCTTCAACAGTTTAAGAGCAACTACCCGCGGGTCGAACGTGCCGAGTTATTCGTGTAACGATCTCGGATTCCGGATCGCGTGCGAATGCGAGTAACGGAACGTTGAAGCGAGGTTCGTTAAACCGTTGAAGGGGATTACAGGCTTGCAGTCTGTTAACGCCAGTCCGCCTCAGAAGGTGCTGACCAAAGAGCTAAGATCGATAATCGCAAATCACGCAAGCGCTTCAAACGCTTTAACACCACTTAAGATGGATTGAACCGGAACCGCGTTCGGCCGCGTTTTGCGTTGGCTTTGGCTTTGCGGCGGCTCTTTTGATTCGGCGTCTCAAACGCGCGCAAACGCCGCACTTCCTCCAGAATGCCTTCCGCGTCGAGCTTGTTCTTGAGTCGCTTCAACGCGCGATCCACCGGTTCACCTTTTCGAACGATCACTTCTGGCATCGAATCATCACTCCTATATCAAACTTGATTGGCGAAGCGGAGCCTACTCGGGCGAGGCAAGCTCGTCAACTTTTGTCAAAAAACCCCTGTAGCCGGCGTCGCTGACGCCGCAAGTCGAGGCTTCGAGAGAAATTTCATTTTTT
>QHRC01000184.1:6263-6531 GCA_003219995.1 Verrucomicrobiota bacterium | reverse complement strand
GTTGCGCGGAGTGACCGCTCTCGAAATCAAAGTAACCGGACCGAAGATGGATTTACATTCGGGCGTTTTCGGAGGGGCGGTCGCAAATCCGATCACTGCGCTCGCGCAGCTTTTAGCTACGCTCCACGATCGCGAAGGTCGGGTTGCCATTGCCGGTTTTTACGATCGCGTTAAACCGCTCGAAGATTGGGAGCGCGAAGCGTGGCGCAAGCTTCCGATCGATGCTGATCGGGAAGTTCTCAAGGAAACCGGCGCGCCTGAACTTTTC
>QHRC01000184.1:2627-6232 GCA_003219995.1 Verrucomicrobiota bacterium | reverse complement strand
GGTTATCAAGGGAAGGGGACAAAAACGGTGATCGCCAGTCACGCGATGGCAAAACTGACATTCCGTCTCGTAGCATACCAGGAAGGCGACGAGATCCTAAAGCTGGCGAGAGCGCATTTGCGAAAGAATTTGCCCAAAGGCGTGACGCTTGACATCACTGATGGTCACAGCGGCCCGTGGTATCTCACCGATCCGCATTCTTCAGGCGGCGAAGCGGCGCAGCGCGCGTTGCGCAAGGCATTCAACGCGGATGTCGCGCTTATTCGCGAGGGAGGCAGCATCCCGATCGTCTCGCAGTTCCGCGGCATTTTGGGAATTGAAACTCTTCTGATGGGTCTCGCCCTCCCCGACTGCCGGGCGCATTCACCGAACGAAAATTTTCCCCTCGAAAATCTCGAGGGCGGGATCCGGCTAAACAAAGCTGTTCTTCAGGAACTTGCCGGCTGATCTTTATTTCCCGCGATCAAAGCAATGCTTCGGCTCCTTATCATCGTCGCGATCTTGTTTGGTGCGATCGCTGCGCCGGAAGCGGCTGAAGAGTCGCTGGGCACAAAGATAAAGAAGCTTCTCGGGCCAACACCGACGCCCACTCCATCGCGAAAACATCGGAGACGCTCGACAACGAAGACCACGCCAAGTCCTTCGGCGACCGCTTCCCCAAAAAAGAAAATCTCGCCAGCTCCATCTGCTAGTCCCACCGCTGAGACGAAATCAAAACGAAAGAAAAGGTCTCCCACGCCCACACCGACCGCATCTCCGTCCGCGACAACCACACCCGAGGAAACCGCCACGCCGACTCCAACCGAAACTCCGCAGCCGACCGCGTCGCCTTCGGCAACCGCGCACCCTACTCCGGAGAAGAAAGGCGCGCCCAATGCCACGATTTCGCCTAGCGAGATTCGCGAGTATGACAGTTATTCGACAAAAATGCGGCAAATCATTGAGTCCGGTCTCGAGCTAACAAAGCAAAATCTCAATTACACCTATGGCTCGGCAGACCCAGCGAATGGGGGCATGGATTGCTCCGGCTTCGTTTATTATGTCCTCCGCCAAAATGGATTTACCGATGTGCCGAGAGACTCCAGTCAGCAATACGTCTGGGTGCGCAAAGCGGGAAATTTTCAGGCGGTTTTGAGTCGGCATGAAGATTCATTTGAGCTCGATGCGCTCAAGCCGGGGGATCTGCTCTTCTGGATCGGAACCTACAAAATCGATCGCGACCCACCGATTACCCATGCGATGATTTACCTGGGACGCGAAAAGCGAACGAACAAACGCATCATGGTCGGCGCAAGCGATGGCCGCACTTATGATGGCAAACAACGATTTGGCGTCAGCATTTTCGATTTCAAATTGTCGAAGCCGCCGGAGAGCGGCGACGCCAAGCTCAGCCCGGTCTTTGTCGGCTACGCGCGCATTCCCGGTTTGGGTGCTGAGTAATTTATGGATCTAAGGATTCTCGTCGGGCCCCGGCGCATCTTCTTCCGCGTGGGAAGGCGATGGTGTCGGGACTGCATGAGTTGATGGCGATGTTGGCGCTGGAATGGGTGAGCGGTCTTCCAGAAAACGTTTCGCGATCGTCGCGGCGAGCAGCGCCATCACGATAACGATCACGGCGCGTTGCTCGGCCTTCGTAAGAATGAAAATATTTTTCATCGCATTCCCGCCTTCGCCGAGAGCTACGACGCGACAGGCGCGTATCGGATTGGATCGGCTAAACCGGCCTCGCGAAACCCTTTCAAGCGCAGTTGGCAGGAATCGCATAACCCGCAGGCAAGCCCATCCGGCGCCGGATCATAACAACTGTGCGTCAGCGCAAGATCGACATCGAGCTCGCGCGCTTTGCGAATGATGTCCGCTTTGCAGAACTTGCTTAGCGGCGCATGAATTTGAAAGCGCCTTCCTTCGACTCCGGCTTTGGTCCCGATGTTGGCCAGGGTTTCAAACAGCGCGATAAATTCCGGCCGGCAATCCGGATAACCGCTGTAATCGATCGCGTTCACGCCGAGAAAAATGTGGGCGGCGCCGATCACTTCCGCCCAGGCGAGGGCGTGCGCCAAAAAAATCGTGTTCCGGGCCGGTACGTAAGTGACCGGAATTCCCCCGCCGATTTCTTTTTCCGAACGCCCCTTCGGGACATCGACATCGGCCGTGAGCGCCGATCCGCCGAAGAGATGATTCTCGATCTTAACAACGCGATGCTCTTTCGCGCCCAACGACTTGGCCACTCGACGCGCGGCTTCCAGTTCCAGGTTATGACGCTGACCGTAATCAAACGAAAGCGAGTAAACTTCGTAGCCTTGCGCGATCGCGATCGCCAGCGTGGTGGTCGAATCGATTCCGCCGCTTAAGAGAATAACCGCGTGTTTCATCGGCCGTCGTCGCGGCTAATCTTTCTCGCACGAGCGCTTTCCTGGGCATATTCGGCCCGCACCGTGAGCGCAATGCCGCCACGCGCGGAAAATTGCGCGGTCACAATCGCTTCGCGCGGCGCACAAGCGCGCACAAAATCGTCGAGAATGCGGTTGGTCACTGCTTCGTTGAAGGCACGCTCGTTTCGATACGACGCGAGATAAAACTTGAGCGACTTGCTTTCCACGCAGAGACGGTCTGGCATGTAATCGATGTCGATCCTGGCGAAATCGGCCTGGCCGGTCACCGGACAAAGCGAAGTGAAATCGTCCGTCTCAAAATGAATCCGGTAATTTCGCCGTGCCGGATTTGGAAATGTTTCGAGGCGCGCTTCCGCGGGCGACGCGGGAAGTCGTGCTTCGCTCCGGCCGAGCAGCGTCAGCCGGGTAGATGTCGATCTTTTCGTTTTCGGCACGAAATCAATTAACGCTCGCTGCGCGATTGTTCAATGCGGAGGTAGGGGCGGTTCACCTTGCCACTCCGGCTCGGAGCCGCCCGCGGGCGATTGGGTCAATCGCCCCTACCTGGGTTCTTCGCGTCTCAATCAGGATGGCGCAGCATCGGATCTTTTAACGCGCGCTCGCGGTCGCCGTTCTTGTTGTAGTTCCAGTAATCGATCTTCAAGCTCTGCTTCAACTTCAAATGGCTGCCATCTGGCGCGCTCCATTCGCGCAGCAGATACGGGAATTCACGATCGAGCACGAAATGATCTTTACCCGGGTCATGCTCTACCTCGACATCGATCGTCCGTTCACTCAATTTGAAACTGACCTTGGCCGGCTTGAAAACGATCGTCTCCTTTTTCGAATTGATCACGCTCGGCGCGACCTGAATCTCGAATTCGCCGCTTGGTTTCGAAAAATTGATCGTCCGCACGCGCAACGGCAGCTCGTCGTAAAAATAGTTGTTGGCTGGCGGGGTAATGTTTTCGCTCCCATCGGCCATGCCGTCCCAGTAGGTGTGCCAGTTGAAGGCAAGCTGTTCGCCGAACCGTCGCATTTCCTTGAAGGCGTTGCCGAAACTGTCGTTGCTGGTGAGCGACCATTTCAGCAGCAATCCATTGTCGATCTTCCAAAAGCTCGAGTGCATTTGCTGATAAACGTAAATGCCGGTCGGGACATGCAGGATTTGATTGAGCTTCACCACCGCCACGACACCCGGCCGCTTCCAATCGTCCACTTTCGTCCATTGCT
>QHRC01000184.1:0-2564 GCA_003219995.1 Verrucomicrobiota bacterium | reverse complement strand
GGCTTTGCCGTTGGCCCAGTAACTGTCGTTTTGCAAAAATGCCGGCGTAAATTGCGCCGATGCGCCTCTCGCGACGGCAAACGCGATTAAAGTCATCAGCACCCAATGAACTTTCATCATGTTCAATCTTGAACGTCCAACGCTCAACTCCGAAAGTATTCGCGAGCAGGCGTCCAACGTCCAACATCGAATGGCCGACTCAGTCAAACCTCGCACCGCCGCCGAAGCGGCTTTGGCGCGCTGGAGGCAAACACCGAACATCAAACATCCGGAGAACGTTGGGGTCATCGACATTTTCGCCCATGATCCGAAGACGGACGAAATCGTGCTGGTGATGAACGAGCCGCGACCCTGGGACAGCTCGGATGAGCGACTGCACGAATTGCAGGAAAAGTTTAATGCCTACGTTTCGTTCCTGCTTGACGGCGAATTGGCCGAAGCCCATCCTGACCTCGCCCAAAAACCGGCGCGGATCGAATTGCGTTGCCAGCACATGCCCGATCCCCGCGCCGTCGAATTGCTCGGCATGATCCACGATCAGCTCGCGTTTCAAAATATTAAGATGGAAAAGCGGATGACCGCCGTCTGATTCGTTTCGGCGCTCGCAGAATGGAGCCGCTGGGCAGCGTGCGACATGGATGGGCGACCCAACCGGGTGAGCTTTTGGGAAAAAGCGAATCACCGCCGCTACAACAATTAGTATTTCAGAAACGAAATCACCGGGGTCGGCGCGAGCTTTTCGCGGCCATGCAGGAATTCGAGCTCGATCAGAAAGATGGCCTCGACCAGTTCGCCGCCGATCTTTTTGATCAGTGTCGCCGCTGATGCCGAGGTTCCGCCGGTCGCAAGCAGATCGTCGATCAAGATCACTTGTTCGCCGCGGGTGATCGCGTCGATGTGCAGCTCCATTTCCGCTTCGCCGTACTCGAGCGAGTATTTCGCGCTCTCGGTTTTGTACGGGAGCCGGCCCTTTTTTCGGAGCGGAACGAAACCGACGCCGAGCTCGTAAGCGACGGCCGATCCAAAAACAAATCCGCGCGCATCGATCCCGACGATCTTGTCGATCTTTCTTCCGCGGCAACGCTCGAGAAAAACATCGATCGACGCGCGAAAGAGCGCGCCATCCTTCAGAATCGGCGTGATATCTTTGAACACGATTCCCTTCTTCGGGAAATCGGGTACATCCCGCACGCCCGCGCGCAACTTGTCGATCGAGTCCGAGGCCATCGGACGCCGATGCTAGCGAGCCGCCCATAAACGTCAACGCTGCCTGTAGCGGCAGGCGTGTCGCCTGCAAGTTCTGGCTGTAGCGGCGGTCGGAGCCTGCCCTGAGCGCAGCCGAAGGGACCGCCGATCTCCCCGCCCCTAAAAAAATTTTCAAAGAAAACTGAAGATTTTCGAGAACTTCGACTTCCCGATCCCGTAGTCGTTTGCATGAGCGATTATGACATCACCGAAGGACGCTGTGCAGATTGGGCACAATGGTTGGAAATCGCCTCGCCAATTCCCGACGTCTGCGAGTATTCAGGAGAAATCAACGTGGAGGAGGCCTCCAGCGCCCTGATCCTAACAATGTTCGCATCAAACGAGCGGTTCCGGCCGCTACGTGGCGGAGTCAAGATTGCGATGTTTGATCCGAAAGGCTGGTCACCGACTAACGACGAAGACATCGATGAACGCTTCATCTACACACATGATGGTCAACCGTATCTTGCAATCATTACGGATCCCATGCCTGGACGCTGGAAACTTCAAATTTATTCGGAGGGAAAATCCGCTTTTGCGGTGAATCTATGCGTATTCAAAACGGTGGCTAACGCGCCCAATGTCGCGGCATCTGCTTCAACACCTGGTCCCCCGCATTTGCGCTGTGGCATTTGCAAGAGCGTGACTAAGGCGCTAGCGCTGGCAATTGTTGCCGCGGGAACGTTGAAAGCACTTCCCGCGGCTCTCGTAGCTGCAGTTGCAGCCTACCTTGGACTGGCAAAAGTTGCCGCGGCTGCCTTCATTAACAGCGTTCTTGGCGATGCGGCAACAAAAATAGCCGAGAAGCTTTGTAAGGCCGTAAGGCTTTGTTAACTGGGTTTCAGGACCATTTCTGTCAACTGGTTCGGTGGTGAGGATGGTGGGTCTGACAAAATTTTCTAAAAAATTGAAAATTCTCGGAAACTTCGATTTCCGAATCCCGTAGTCCTTGATGTGAGGACAAATTTTGCCAAACCAGCCGCAGCTCCCAAATCTTTTTCAAGCCGAACCCGTGATTGGTTTGTTCATCCCTCTCCGCTCGCTGTCCCATCCGGCGGGCGGGAGTGGCCTAATTTGAATTGATAAACTCGAAGTCTGTTCCTTCGATCAAACGGGCGGGTAAGGCGCCTAAACGCTTAATGAAGATTTTGCCGGCTCGAACATCGACCGAAGTTTCGTCACCTTTTTCGAATACCCTATACCGTGTCTTGGCAGGTTTTGGCGTTTTATCTCGACGGATCCAGGTCGCTTGTGGAAGCGCCGGAAGTGCAACGGTCTTTAACCAACGGATTTGTCTTTTCATGCCTCCTATACTATTT
>QHRC01000183.1 GCA_003219995.1 Verrucomicrobiota bacterium | reverse complement strand
AATCGATATATTCGTTTCCATCGACATCCCAAATCTTCGCGCCCGCTGCGCGTTCGATGAAAAACGGTTCGCACCCGACATTGCGTAACGCACGCACCGGCGAATTCACTCCACCGGGAATGCGCTTCTGCGCCGCGCGAAATAGTTCGGAAGAACGCGAAGTCATTTCGAAAAGCAAACGTTCCACGCTCAACGCCCAACGTTCAATACTCAACTCACCAGCTTTGACACGCTACGACGACAAGTTAGTCTGATGACTCGCGCAAAAGGGCGGGGTAGCCAAGTGGTAAGGTCGCGGTCTGCAAAACCGCTATTCGCGGGTTCGATTCCCGCCCCCGCCTCCAAAGCGCGCTCGGCTGTGTTGGATAACGGGGACTTTCGCTTTAGACAGGCCGATTCGATTGATTCGCTTTCGCCCGAAACCTCATCCTTACGGGCTTCGTCTATGTCGCTCGACTCCCGCCGGCTTCACTCCCGCCCCCGCCTCCAATGATTTAAATAAAAGGCGATTTGCACTGGGCCGAAACCATCATTGCACAAATTGACGACGCGGCCGTCCCAAAAAATCAGTATAGCGGCGCCGCGACCACGATCTCCTTTGCCCAAGACAACAATTTCAAATCGCGCTAACGAGCCGCGACGACGCCTCAGATTTTGGATTCAGCCGAAAATGGATTACTTCTGAAGAGCAGGAGACACGTCTCGCGACGCACCCTTCATGGAGTCGTCTTCGATGATAATCACACGGCCGCGAAACGGCGGCGTCGGCCTTGCCGGATAACGCGGACGCAAAATGGCGAAGGCTTCCGACCCAAGTGCGATCGAGAGCAGGATCGCGAGTGCCGCACGCTTCATAATCGATGTTATGTGCATCAATCGTGCCATTTAAGCGGAATGACCGACGATTTTTCTGTCGCAGATTTTGCGATTCTGCAACGGTCGCTGAGGTTTCATTCGCAAAATCGAATTTGGAATTTCGAATTTCGATTTAACCTCTGAGCGATGCCACAATTTGCCTATCGAGCGCGCGACGCGCAGGGCGGTCTGGTGGAAGGCGTTTTGGATTGCGCGGACCGCTCGGTCGCCATTCGCCAGATCGAACAGCAGCACTGCATTCCGATCCGAATCGAGCCGGTCGCGGAAACATCGAAGACACCGGTGCGGGAAAGATCGACAATCACACCAGGGACGCAGAGCTTAAAAATTCCATACAGCCAATTGCTCGTCTTTACCGAGCAACTTGCTCATTTGCTGCAAGCGGGAATGACGCTGGATGAAGGATTGTCGATCCTGGAAAAGCGCCTGCAACAGCCGCGGTTACAGCAGATGACGCATACTCTCCATCAAGCGCTGGTCGAGGGCAGGAGTTTTTCGCAGGCGTTACGGGATTTTCCGCGAATTTTCCCGCCGCTCTACGTCAATCTGGTGGCCGCGGGCGAAGCAAGCGGCGCGCTGCCGGAAATCCTGCTGCGGTTAGTGAAACACCTCATGCAGGCGAAAAATTTACGCGACCGCATCCAGCAAGCCCTCATTTATCCTGCGGCACTGGCAGTGGCAGGCAGCGCATTGATCGTTGTCTTCGTTACTTACCTGGTGCCGCAGTTGACAAGTTTCATGTCGCGAACCGGCGGGGCGTTGCCCTTGCCGACAAGAATTCTGCTCTTGGTCCATCACACAATGACGACCTACTGGTGGCTCGCGCTGCTCATTATTGCCGGCGCGATCGCCGGCCTGCGCATATTTATTCGGACAGAGGAAGGCCGCATCGCATGGGACCGTTTTCGCTTGCGCATTCCAGGCTACGGACGCGTGCAACGGCAGGGTTACTACGCGCAATTTTCGCGCACGCTTGGCACGTTAATGGAAAATGGGATTCCGCTGCTTCGCTCGCTCGATCTGGTGAGCGAAATCGCGGGTAATCGGTTTCTCGAATCACAACTGGCCGAGGCGAGGCGCGCCGTCATCGATGGAGCGACTTTATCGGCGGCCTTAAGTGCGCAGCAGCTTTTCCCCCATTTGTTCACGGACATGATGGCAGTGGGCGAACAAACCGGTCATTTTGCTGAAACCATGCAAACGATCGCCGATGTTTATGAACGAGAGCTGGATCGGGCGATGACCTTTATCGCAACAGTTTTGCCAATCGCCATAATCGTGGTGATCGCCATCCTGGTGGGCGCCGTGGTATGGAGCATTCTCTCGGCGGTTTTCGAGATGACGCACAGCTTGCAGTTTCGGCCGCATTGAGATAATTTCGCCGGCCACATGTTATTTCGCGTCGCCGCGCTCGCCTTGCTGATTGCCGCGGCGTCCACTGTGTGCGCGCAGGAAGCTCTAAACGAGGCGTTACGACTGCTGGACAATAGAAGCACAACGCTTCCGGAAAACGATCTGCCCTCGCTTGAAATTTCCGCCGGCGACGAAGGAGCGAAGAATCAAAGTGCAGCTGTGGACATTCACCCGAGCGTTGCGCTCCAACCGGCCTCTGGGACGACAATGGCGCAAAGTGCGTGGCTTGATTTGCGGCAGAACGCCGCCGCGAGTTCCGCCCGGCAAACTGCGCCGGAGTGGGTCACGGGCGTTACGATGACACCTGCCAGTGAAGGAAATGACGTCGCGTCAAAAACCGTCTTCCGTATTCAGGTGACACGTCCACTGGGAGATTATGAGGTTCTGTTTTTCCGCCTCTTTTTCGACGACAAACCAGACGCTCGACCCGAATTGGTCGCATGGGACGAATCCGGTTCACAGATATTGCGCTCCGACAAACTCGGCTCCGGAATCGAGCTGCCCAGTTCTGATTCCGCCATCATTCCGATGCATGGGATATCGACGATCGACATTGAAGTTCCCGGGGATGGAAAAACTGTGCGCGGCGCGTATCTCGATTGGATGACGAGCAGCGACATCGTTCATCCGCTTAACGTCGAACATCGAGATCTCATCCCGGAACCCTTTTCGGCTATGCCGCCGTTACATTCATCGGCTGAAGACACAGAAAAATTCGGGACCATTACCGCCACACTCGCCGCTGAGACAATCCGCATCGGGCCCACCATCGAGGAGGGGGCGGCCTTTGAATTCGGGATGGAGGCGCAACCGCTACTCGCCTTGCTCAGCTTCGAAGTCGCGAGCCCGCATATCGATGCGCCGCCAGAAATTTATGTGAACGGCCAGGATATCGGTGCGGTTTCACTAGCGTTGCCGGAATTGGCCGATCCCGGTTACCGCGGCGAAACGGAACCGTTGCTCAGCCAAATGCGTTTCCGTTATACCGGCTGGTTACGCGCGCAAAAAATTGTGCCGGCGAGCGCTCTGAAAACTGGAACGAATAGTCTGGTCGTATTGAGCGGCGCTGGGACATCGGCATCGGCAATTCGCGCGACACAGATCCAGCTCAAATATCTTTGGGACAAATCCGATTACATACTCAAACCGGTCCGTTAATTGAACCTGAAGGGCGCTTGTTGGTCTGTGTTGGATGATAAAATGAAA
>QHRC01000072.1:11176-12005 GCA_003219995.1 Verrucomicrobiota bacterium | reverse complement strand
CGCTGCCTGGTCGAGAACGGATTTGCCGGTTGATTGAATAACCTGGACATCTCTCGCCTCGCCTTCGGTGCTGAAAGTGATGCGGAAACGGCCCGAGCCGCTGATACGCGAGACGCGCGCTTCCGGTGGATATTTCGGCGCCGGGTTATACGTCAATTTCGATTTCCGATTATCCGGCGTAGCTTGGACTGCCGGAGAGGCTTCTGGCCTCGGTTTTCGCCGCCGCCCAATGAGCTTTTGTGTTCGGTTTGATTTGCGCGAGCAACGAATCAAGGCTGCTCGCGGACCGCACCACGGTCCCGGTCGCACCTTGCTCGTGTTTCGGTGTGACGATGCCGAGCACCTCGCCATTTTCATCGACGACCGGGGCACCCTCCGCATCATTTGAAATCGGATTCGAAGTTTCGAGCTGGTCTCCGCGCGGGTCGGATCGTCGGGCGGAAATGGTGGCGGTGAGGAGCGGTTGCGGACGGCGCGCCAGTGGACTTCCAATGACCGCGCCGAACGCGCCGGTTTGTAATTCGGAAGCTTTGCTCAGCTGAAGAAATGGCACGCCTGTTTTCGTTTCAGCCCTGAGCACGGCGAGGTCGAGCTCGACGGACGAAGTAAGAACTCCAGTTACATTGCGGATTTTGCCGTCGGCCGATTTTGCCACTGCGTGCGCAGCACCGACAATCGCGTGCCAGTTCGTAACAAACTTCCCATCCTCTGCAACGAAAAAGCCTGTTTTCGTCGTCAGTAGTTTCCCTGGTTCGTCAAAAACGGAAACCAGGATTACAGCGGGACCGACACGTTCCGCGACTTTGCGAAAATCGGGCGCGGGGCTTTG
>QHRC01000072.1:0-11145 GCA_003219995.1 Verrucomicrobiota bacterium | reverse complement strand
GAAACAGGGTTAGTTGTTGCGCCTGGAGCCTGGAGCGGAGGTTGTGGCGAAAGTTGAACGGGAGGTTTGGGACTCGCGGCTGGCGGCTGTGGCCCTGGTTTACACCATGAAATCGCGAGAATAATGAAAAGCACACATCCGCAAATGAGCGCGAGATGGGACTGTTTCATTTCCAACCCGCCATCGCGATGATATCGGAGGCTGCCGCTTTATAAGTTCGTCAGGCGGCGCGGGAGGAGAGTCGCCATAGCCAGATGCTCAGGGCTCCGGCGATGATGAGCGCAGCCCAGCTCACTTCCATCGGTATCTGGTGAGTTGCAACGAGCACTTTGGCGTGTTTGAAGAGCCGCACCACGTGGCCAAGCGCAAAAATTGCGAAAATTATGCTAGCGACGCGTAATCCAGTCCTTTGTGAGTTCATAGCGTCATTTTCCATGCCGATCTTTCATTTGTCAGCAAAAATGCACTGTAGTGGCGGTCGGAGCCTGACCTGAGCAAAGCCGAAGGGCCGTTACCGCTTCAACTGAGCTTTATGCGACTCGAGTCCCGCGCATTGCCGCCACTTGCACGATCATGCCAATCACGGCGAGACCGACAAATAGGATTGTCGATCCTGAGGGCGGCAGGGCCAGCGCGCTCTGGATCAAATGCGCGCCGACTACGGACGACAGAACGATCAGCGCCCAATCGAACAAAGCGAGCAGCAAGAGCGCCCCGATTATTCCGCCGATCAAAAATGTAATGCCAAAGTAGTGTGCGTGCTGAGCAAAAAAGGCAGCCGCAATCGCCACCGCCAGTTTTCCGCCGGCGAGAAACCCGGCAACCGCTATTGCAATTTTCTGGAGAAAGAGTGCGAGCAACGCGCCGATAAATCCGAGCACCAGCGCAATCGTCAGCGCCAGCAAGGTCGATGGCTCATGAACAAGATGCGGCGCGATCTCAGCGCCCGCCGCAAATCCAACCGCCGCCACGCATAGCCAAAACAATCTTCGCCCAAACAACAAGATCACCGCACCGATGAGAGCGCTGATAATTGGGACGGACAAATTCATCGAATCCAGGTGGCTATTATTTTTTTATCATCGCGTCGCGTTTCGGCTTGAACTCGGCGCCTGGCTTCCATTCGGGGAATTTGTCGGCGTTGGCGACTTGATAGCCGACTTCGAAGAGAAGATCGACATCTTGCACCGCGCCGGAGAGGTCCCACGTCGGGTCAACTTCATCAGATGGTTGATGATAATGCTTTGCGATATACTCATCGCGTTTTTGTTTTCCGTACTCCGACGGCTTGCTAATGATGTCGATGCCTCCAGCCGTGCCAAGGCAAGGAACGCCGGCTTTTGCAAATTCGAAACTGTCAACGCGATAGAAGCCGCCCTTTTCCGGCTGACTGTTCGGTTTCATGACGCGGCCCTGCTGCGTCGCGGCCTGGCCTAACAAGTCATCGAGCGTCGAGTTACCGTCGGTAAGATCCTCGATATCACGGGCTTTGCCCCATGGATTCACGCCGTCGATGTTGATGTCTGCGAGCGTTTTCTCGAGCGGGTAAAGTGGATGCGTCGCATAAAACTGCGCACCGAGCAGATTCGCTTCCTCCGCGGTCGTGCACATGAAGAGAATCGAGCGTTTCGGTGGCGGATTCAATTTTGAAAAGGCCGCCGCGAGTTGAATCACCGCTGCGTCGCCCGAGGCATTGTCGACCGCGCCATTGAAAATCTGGTCGCCCTGCAGCTCCGGATGACGCCCGAGATGGTCCCAGTGCGCGGTATAAATGACATACTCAGCTTTTAATTTCGGGTCGCTCCCTTCGAATTTGCCGATGACGTTGTGTGATTTGACTGAGCGAAGTTGTTGCTTGATCGCGACGCTAACTTTTGCGCTCAACGGCACCGGTCGGAATTCTTTCGTGATCGCAGCTTTCTTGAGCGAATCGAAGTCCTGGCCACAATCAGTCAGCAGCTTTTTCGCGACATCGAGCGCGATCCATGAACGCACTTGCACTGCATTTTTGTTCTTGTCCGGTGCATCGAGCTCGTAATTCTCCTTCGCCCAACTTGTCTTTACGACTGAGTAGGGATACGCCGCCGGCTCGGTTTCATGAATGATCACGGCCGCAGCCGCGCCTTTTTGCGAGGCGATTTCGTACTTGTAAGTCCAGCGGCCGTAATAAGTCATCGCTTTTCCTTTGAACATCTTCTCATCGAGCCTGGACGGATCTTTCGGATCTGGAATAAGTGGATCGTTAATCAATATCAGGATCGTTTTGCCCCGGACATCGACGTCTTTGTAATCGTCCCAGCCATACTCCGGCGCGACGATTCCGTAACCGACGAACACGATGTCGGAATTGTTGATCTTGATCTCAGGTTGCAATCGCGCCGACGACGCGACGAAGTCATCCGGATATTTCAGTTCCGTTGATTGGCCATTTACGACGAATATCATCCGCGGATCGCTCTTGATTCCGGCGAGCGGCACTTCCTGGGTGAAACTGCCGTCCGGATTTCCCGGTTTTAAGCCGATGGACCTGAACTGATCGGAGATATATTTGAGGGAAAGCTCTTCGCCTTTTGTGCCCGGTGCGCGGCCCTCGAACTCATCGGAGCTGAGCACTTTGATGTGCGCGAGCAAACCGTCGGGCGTGATTACATCTAGCGCCGGCTTTAACCGATCCTCTGGATTGCCGGCCAAGATCGGCATGGTAGTGGCGAAGATGATCGCGAGAAAACAGCAGGTCGCTTTCATATCTCTTCTGTAGCGGCGCTCTCTGAATGTCGCAAATTCCTGCGGTCATAGACCCGCGGGGTGCATTTGTAAGGAAGATGATCGAGGATTGTGGGATACCAACCTTTCACATTCGGGCGAATCAGAAATGTGTGGGTGTAAAAATAAACGGGAAGAATCGGTGCTTAATCGAGAAGAATAGCTTTGGCCTTCTGAAATGCGCGATACCGCCGCCGCTTGATCGCCGCTCCGGCTGGCTTCGGCAGTCAATCGGTCACAACCTATCTGCTTTCCTGCGAAGGCCCAGCTTTGTCTTTCCTTTCGCCGCCGATGCCGATCTTTTTCAAAAACGGCTCAATCGATTGTTTGCGGCCGAGGAATTTCTCGATCGACAATGTCACGTCGCGCGAATCGCCCTGCTCATAAATTTCATGACGCAAGCGTGAGCCGGCTTGCTTGTCCAGATAACCATCTTTCGATTTTTCAAAAACGGTGGCCATGTCCGCGGCAATGGCATCGGCCCAGGCGTAGCCATAGTAGCCGCCGTCATACCCGTTTAAGTGTCCGAAATAGGAAACGAATGTCGTGCTCGAATCGATCGGCAGAAAAACTTTTTCGAGAATCGGATTGGACATCGCGACGCAATCATAGGGCTGATTTTCCGGATGCTGCTCGTGCAACGCGAGATCGAGCGAAGCAAAAGCAAACTGCCGCCGGTAGATGACGCCGGCATTGGCGAGCTTCGCATCGTTCATCTTCTTGACGATCTCGGCCGGAATTTTCTTTGAGGGATCGCGATAATCGGCCGCGAAAGTGTCGAGCACCTTTTTGTCCCAGACCCAATTTTGCAACATTTGTGAGGGCGCCTCGACAAAATCCCGCGGCACATTGGTCCCGGCAAAACGGCCATACTTGGCGCGTGTGGTGATCGAATGGAGCGCGTGACCGAATTCGTGGAAGAGCGTTTCGACGTCGCTATGCGCAATCAGTGACGGCTTGTCCGCACTCGCCGGAGGGAAATTGCAAAGCAAGGCGACGGTCGGCCGCTGATATTTTCCGTCCGGCAAAACTTTTCCACCGACGATTTCGAACTCGGCGAAGTGATTGAATTTTCCTTCTCGCGGGAACATGTCGAGATAAAAAAGGCCGAGTGGTTCGCCGGTGGCCGAATCGGTCACGAGATAAAGTTGGAGATCATCGATCCATTTGTAGGGCGCGGCGACTTTCTCAAACTTCAGGCCGAAAATGCTCTGATAGATATTGAACATTCCCTCGAGCGCTTTTTGAAAAGGGAAATAAGCACGGAGCGCTTCCTTATCGACGGCGTACGTCTGTTTGTTGAGTTGGTTCGTGTAGTAACGCCAATCCCAGACGCCGATCCTGGCGCTAGGATCGTTGGTGTGCGCGGCTTTCATTTTTTGAAGCGTGGAAACTTCCGCGTCGAACTTCGGTTGAATACCGGCGACGAGATTGTCGATGTACGACTTCGCGCCAGCGCCGGTCTTAGCCATGCGCGTTTCGGTTTGGTAGTCGTCCCACGATTTGTAGCCGAGCCGCAGCGCGATCTTGTTGCGCAAAGCGACCATTTGATTGAGCACGGGAACGTTTGTGTCTTTCGCCAAACTGTCGTGAATCACGTAAAGTTTTTTGCGGGTGACCTCACTTCTAGCGTTTTCCTCCACCGCTATGAATTGCCAGGTGACATTCGCCATCACGGTGTAGGCGTCCTCGCCGGTTTTGACGCCGGGTGAAGCGAAGAAGCTTTCTGGAACGCCATCCAGTTCCGCTTTTGTGAAAACGACCGGCGCTTTGGCGTTGACAATATTCGTGTCGAAATCGGTGCCTAACTTCGACAATTCCTTGCGCAGTTGCTCGACTTCCTTTCGCTTGTCCGGAAAGAGTTCCAAGCCCGCTCGGCGATAATCGCGCATAGTTTCAAACAACAGTTTCTCGTTTTCGCCGGAAAGTTTCGGATGAGTATCGGCGAAGGCTTTCAGTGCTTTGTAAACGTCCTCGCGATAATCGATGCCGACCGCCCAATCCTGAAAAATTTTCACGGCATTTTCCGCCGCAGTGCGCATCGTCGCATTCGTGTTTGTTTCTTTGATGACGGTGGCCTTATTCGCCTCGAGACCGGCCGCGTAGGTAAGATCATCGAGCGCGACGACGGTGCTCTTGAAGCTGACTTTGCCCGGGTCTTGAGTGCCGATTTGATCGAGCGCCTTGTTCGCTTTCGCGATTGCGTCTTTCATCGCGGCATCGACCGCTTCCGGGGTTTGCTCCCAATCGGGGATAGTCAGGACGGCGTTCGCTTTGGCCGCCGCCGCCCGGAAATCATCGACGGTTTTAAGTTCGGCAACGCAAAGATCGATAGCCACAAAGGAGAGCAAAATCGAAAGGTAGAAATGTTTCATGCGCAAAGGTTTGGTTGATTGAGAGCGCGATGATTGTGTAGAAAGCATACTCGGTAAAGCGTAAAGCGAAAACATGCCGCGCCATCTCAACCCGTGATCGAAAAATTTCTCCTCGCCTTTATTCCACTCTTTGTCGCGATCGATCCAATCGGCTTGGTAGCGATTTTCGTGGGACTCGGCACCAATGCTTCGAATCAACATCGACAACGACAGGCGCTTCTCGGAATCCTCACCGCCCTTTTGATCGCTGTTGGTTTTATCTTTCTCGGTAAAATTATTTTCGCCGCGCTTGGAATCACGGTCGCCGATTTTCAGGTCGGCGGAGGACTGATTCTGCTTTGCCTGGCCGTGCGCGAACTGGTCGGCTTCGGTCCGCCCGATCGCGGTGGCAGCGATGACTTCGGCGTCGTCCCGCTCGGAATGCCATTGATCGCGGGCCCGGCACTGCTCACCGCCCTGCTCATTCTGGTTGATTCAGTCGGCCTTTTTTTCACGCTCCTTTCTCTCCTGGTAAATCTCGCTCTGGTCGCGATCGCCTTGTGCAACGCCGGCCGGTTTACTCGCTGGATGGGCAAACAAGGTTTGCGTGGCGTTTCGAAAATAATTGCGCTCTTGCTCGCAGCCATCGCCATTAGCTTGATCCGGCGCGGCTGGCAGGCGCCGTAAGTTCTCGAGCGGTGACGCATTTTTTTCGCCGGCCCGGTTTTACTGTCGTCATTGTGGTGGTGATTCTGGGCGTCTACGGCCTGGAGGCACATGCGCGGCGGGAGGTGATCGTCACGTCCGCGAACCACAGCGACCAGGCCGCGTACCTCGCCTACGCGCAACAGATGCATGACAGCGGCTACACCGTCGTCGGTCGACGCAACCGGATGCCGGTTTTTCCATTTCTGCTGTCGCTTATTTATCGCCCCGGCCTGAGCGAGACGCAGTTCCTTACCCGCGCCCAGTCATTCAATATCAATTTATCAATTCTCATTCTTCTCCTGTTGTTTCTGATTTTCCGGAAATTTTTCGCAACTTTCTATGCGGTAGCGCTACTCGTTATAACGGCCTTTGGCGTGTTTGTGTATCGCTCTGGCTTGGTGCAAACCGAAGTGCTTTTTTATTTCCTTAGTTTTTGCTCATTTCTTCTTCTGGTGCGAATGCTGACCGCGCCGCGGTGGTGGCTGGCAATACTCTCCGGCGCTGCGACCGGCCTCGCCCATTTGACCAAGGCATCGGTCCTGCCGGCGCTTGGACTTTGGGCACTCGTATTTCTCGGGCAAAGTTTTTTTGAATATCGCACCCGGCCGGACACGCGCTTGCGTGAAGCATTGCGTCGATTCGGGCTGTTAGTGTTGGTCATCGGGACTGTCGGCACCGTTATTTTTCCCTACATCCGCACGAGCAAACACGTTTTCGGACATTATTTCTACAATGTGAATTCGACGTTCTACATGTGGTGCGATTCGTGGCCGGAAGCGGTGGCCTTCACCAAGGCATATGACAACAGGAGAGGAGGGCGTGATTTTCCGCCGGATCAGGTTCCTTCGCCGCGGAAATACTGGCGAGAACATTCGGCCGCTCAGGTTGCCTATCGATTAGGCCACGGATTGAAAACATTAGCTACGCGAAGTGCGAAGGCGACGGGCTATTACAAATTCGTGCTTCTCTTCATTCTCACCGCTGCGGTCCTCGCGTCCCGACAACGTCAACTGGCCTGTCGATTGATAGCGGAAAATCCGTTCGCCGCGATTTTTTGTTTTCTCTTCTTCTTTTCCTACGTGCTCCTGTACGCGTGGTACGACGCGATTGTCAGTGATAGCAGATTCATTCTGTCACTCTTTTTGCCCTTTGTGGTCGTCGCCTCAACGCTGATCCTGGGCCTGGGAAAGGGTCGGGCTTTTACCATCGCGGGGCGACGATTTTCTTTTATGGAATTGTTCGCCGGCTGCCTCATCTCCCTCGCCCTGACAGATATTGCATACAACGCACTGCGCATTTGCCGGCTGATGAGCTAAATGCGATCAATCGATCGGGCATGATTTGCTCGCTTTATAAGCCGAGTTGGCTCTATTTACACTGGGCGTGCGTCTATTGACACATCGGAGACCCTCGTTAGTATCCTCGGCTTTATGAGATTTCCCCTTGCCCTAACGACAAAAATCGCGGGCTACATGATCGGGCAAAAGCTTCGTGGCACGAAAAAGTTTGCCACGGTGCTTCAACTCGAGCCACTGCACACTTGCAATCTTACCTGCACCGGTTGCGGGCGGATTCGCGAGTATTCCACCTCGCTCAAGGACATGATGAGCTTGGAGGATTGCCTGGGCGCGGCCGAAGAATGCAACGCGCCCATGATCTCGATCTGCGGCGGCGAACCGCTCATTTATCCGCATATCGAAGCTTTGGTGAAAGGGTTGCTCGAGCAAGAGCGGATTGTATACATCTGCACCAACGCGATGTTCATGCGCAAGAAAATGCGCGAATGGCTCGCTTCGCGATTGTCGATCCAACCGGAATTCGTTGAAGAAAAAATCGCGGCACTGCTTGCGGCCGGTTTGCTCAGTGAGAAAGACGCAGCCGATGTTCGCAAAGGCCCGAAAGATCCAGCCAAGCCCACGATTGGGCCGAGCAAATGGCTGTATTGGAACGTTCACCTTGATGGTCTCGAGCGTATTCACGATCTAATTGTCGAGCGCGAAGGCGTTTTCAAAGAGTGCATTCTCGCGATCAAGATGGCGAAAATTCTCGGCTACCAGGTCGCAACCAACACCACCATCTACAAGGAGACCGACATGGAGGAGGTCGAGCAAATGTTCGATTATCTTTCCGATCTTGGCGTGGACGGCCACACCATCTCGCCCGGCTACGAATACGACGCGGCCAAAAAGGACATGATTAAGCGGCTCAATCTGCGCCCCGAGAATTTCTTTCTCACCCGCGCCATGACGATCGAGAAATTCCAGAAGATCGAAGATTGGATGAATCGCTACTCGTTTTTCGGCACCCCGATCTATTTTGAATTTCTTGCCGGCAAACGCGACCTGACTTGCTCAGCCTGGGCGATCCCAACGCGCAACATTCGCGGCTGGAAAGGCCCCTGCTACCTCATGACCGATGCGCATTACTCGAGCTATGCGGAGTTGCTCGAGAAGGTCGAGTGGGACAAATACGGAGTCGTTAACGGCGTGGCGCGCGACAGCCGCTGCGAAAACTGCATGGTGCATTGCGGTTACGAACCAACCGCGACGCTCGGTTTGCAGGCGCAGCGCGGCGACACTTGGAAGAACATCAAGTTCAATTTCGGAGCGAAACCGAAACCGACCGGCCGCGGCAGCGAGACGGTCGCTTTTAACGGGGTGAGTTGCGGCAACGGGCACATCACTGGGAAAAGGGCCGAGATTACCGCGCAAGCTTCGTAGGATCGATCCGCCTGAGGCGGACAAGATCGAAGATCATGAACCGCAAAACTGACATGATTTCATTGCCAAGCGCGCGACCGGATCTGGCTGAGTCCTATTTGGCGAGCGATTCGCAGATTGTCGATGCTATCGGACGCGCCCAGGATAATCTCTTGCGGCAACAAAAGGCGGACGGCCATTGGTGCGGTGAGCTGCTGGTCGATTCAACACTCTGCTCGGACTTCGTGCTGTTCATGCACTGGTGTGGCGAAGTGGATGGCCAAATGCAGCAGCGTTGTGTCCGTCACATCTTGAAACGGCAACTGCCGGACGGCGGTTGGAATATTTATTTTGGCGGCGCGAGCGAGATCAATGCCTCGGTTAAGGCCTATTTCGCGCTGAAGCTTGCGGGCGTTTCGGCGGACGCGCCGTTCATGCAGGAAGCGCGCGCCAACATCTTGCGGCTGGGTGGCATTCCGGCCATGAATACTTTCAGTAAACTTTATCTCGCGCTCCTCGGACAATTCCCGTGGAAATATTTGCCGACGATTCCAGTCGAGATGGTGCTACTGCCGAGTTGGGCGCCGTTCCACATTTATAAAATGTCGTCTTGGAGTCGGGCGATGCTTATTCCGCTCGCCATCATCAATCATTTCAAGCCGTCCCGTGTGCTGCCCGGCGAGAAACAATTGCACGAGCTTTATCCGTTAGGCACCGAGCATCAGGACCTTCGTCTGCCGCGGAGCGAACGTTTCTTCACCTGGCGCAATTTCTTCCTGCGCGTCGATGACGTTTTCAAATTTATGCATCCGCTAAAGTTTCGTCCGGTGCGCCAGCGCGCACTCGAGGAAGCGGAGCGTTGGATGATCCAACGAATTGGCGAGGGGAGTGACGGACTCGCCACCGTGTATCCCGCCATGCTCAATTGTCTCATCGCTTTGCGTGCGCTCGGTTATCCGAAAACGCACCCGGTTTACGTGAAGGCGGCGAAGGATTTTGCCGGTCTGTTTGTCGATGATCCGGGCGATTTCCGGATTCAACCTTGCCTCTCGCCGGTTTGGGACACTGCCATCAACATGATCGCCCTGGCCGAGTCAGGTCTGTCACCGGAGCATCCGGCGCTGCAAAAGGCGGCCGATTGGTTGATTAGGAAGGAAGTGCGGATTCGCGGCGACTGGGCCGTGAACAATCCGCATCCGGAGCCAAGCGGCTGGGCCTTTGAGTACAACAACGTTTATTATCCAGACGTGGACGACACCGCCATGGTGCTAATGGGGCTTCGTCTTGTTCGGCCGCAAGATCGACAGTCCGTCGACGCCCTTTTCCACCGGGCCATCGATTGGCTGCTTAGTTTCCAGTGCGGCGATGGCGGCTGGGCCGCGTTCGATAAAAACGTGACGACGCCATGGCTCGAAGACATGCCGTTCGCCGACCATAATGCGATTCTTGATCCCACTTGCAGCGACCTAACCGCGCGCACGCTCGAGCTTTTTGGTTACATCGGATTCGACCGGAACAAACGTTGCGTGCGCGACGCCGTCCAATATTTGATCGACACGCAGGATGACGACGGTTCGTGGTACGGACGTTGGGGCGTCAATTATATTTATGGGACTTGGCAGGTTCTCCGCGGCTTGCGCGCGATCGGAGAGGACATGACGCAGGATTGGGTTTTGCGCGGACGCGATTGGCTGGAGAGTTGTCAGAATGATGACGGCGGCTGGGGCGAAACCTGCGTGACGTATGACGATCCCACGTGCAAGGGGCGAGGGAAGAGCACGGCTTCGCAAACCGCCTGGGCGGTCATGGGCATCTGCGCATGCGGCGATCTCGACCGGCCGAGTATTCAACGCGGTCTGCGATTTCTGCTCAGCTCGCAAAAGCCCGACGGTTCATGGGACGAACCGCATATCACCGGCACCGGTTTCCCGCGCGTGTTTTATTTAAAGTACGATTTCTATCGCCAAAATTTTCCGCTCCTCGCACTTGCGACCTACGCGAATTATCGCAACGGCCTCGGAAATTCTCCGAGCTTTTATCGCTGCGCGTAGTTTCGTAACACCGTCGCCTCGCCTGTGATTGTTCGTAAGATCGACAATGGATTGACCGCATTTGCCGGTGGCCTAACGTAATTCATTATGGCTTACGAATTACCGAAATTACCCTACGAATATAACGCACTCGAGCCGCACATCGACGCGCGGACGATGGAGATCCATCACACCAAACATCACCAGACCTACATCACCAACCTTAACAACGCGATCAAAGGCAAGGCCGACCTGGAAAAGAAATCGGTCGAAGACTTGATCGGCAATCTCAACGCCGTGCCGGAAGATATTCGCACTGTTGTGCGCAACAACGGCGGCGGCCATGCCAATCACTCCTTCTTTTGGAAGATCATGGGCCCGAAGGCCGGCGGCGAACCGAAAGGCAAACTAGCCGACGACATCAAGTCCACTTTCGGAAGCTTCGATGCTTTCAAAGAAAAATTTGCGGCCGCAGGCGCCGGCCGTTTTGGCAGCGGCTGGGCGTGGTTGATCAAAAACAAAAGCGGAAAGCTCGAAGTGATTTCAACGCCGAACCAGGACAGTCCGCTCATGGACGGCAACACGCCGGTG
>QHRC01000182.1:2903-6512 GCA_003219995.1 Verrucomicrobiota bacterium | reverse complement strand
CGAACGAATTGGATTTCGTTGCGCCATTTGCGATGGCCCTCCGCATGATAGTTGGGTGACGCAAACTCTCGCTGCTCCTTCGTGAGCTTAAATTGCTCTGCCAAAATATCCTCTATCTGGTGCCCGCGGATTGAAAAGCGAATCGATCCGCCTAATCGGACCAGGACTCGCAAGAGTGGGACCTCCACATCTTTGCGATTAGGATAGCTCGGCTCGTAAGACATATTCAAAACAAGATTCCCGCATCAAACTTATGCTAGGTCGCAATTTCGTCCAAATCCGAAGCATGAAATTTTGGACGAACCTTCTCGAACGCCCTTGCCAATGGCATCAGCGATGCTCATAATGCGTTCTCGATGGTTCAGGCGAATTGTCGAGCGCGCTTCACCGCGGCCGATTTTGACTTCATCGTTCGCACCCTTTCGCGTTCCCGCTCCGATCAGGTTTCACTTGTCGATCTTCTCTCCAATTCGGAAACGCGCGATTCCATTCTCGACCATCCCCGCCTGGTTGACGCGATCTTGTGCAACGCTGGTCACCTCCACATTTCTTCGCAATTTTATTTCTACGTGCTCGCCCGGCGCGTCCTGCAGCAAGCGGAAATTGTCGATCGAAAACTCTGTGATTATATCGCTTCGCTCCTGGAGACTTTTTCGCGCGCGAACCGATTGCAGGCCCCGGACGAGATCGACAATCACAGTCACGCATACATTTCCGACATGCTGATTGCGCTCACCCGCGCCACACCAGAGCAAGCTTTTCTGCTTCGCGCGCACGTCGGCAATTATTCGCTTTTCATTAGCGGCATTTTCCACGAAAACACGCAACGCCGCAGTTTGCGCGGCGGACCGGACATTGATTTTTATGAGCAAGTCGGCCGGACCAATTATCAACTGGTCGCTGGCCACGCGACCGCGCGGCGGTGCGAGCTCACCGATATTTACGAGGAGCTGGCCAATCGTTTTCGCGACGTGCGCCTCGCACTCAATCAGCTTTCCGATCGGTTGCTCAACCTCGATGACGATCCAGGTCCGTCGCTTTGCCTGTGAATGAGACGCTTTTCAGTCAAATCCAAAGACTTTTCGAACGCACTTACGCGCAGGTTGGGATTAATCTCGAGGATTGTCTGATTGATCGGGAGCGCTGCGCCCAATTGTCGATCCTAGCTGGAAGATCGGCCCGCGAATTGAGCGAATTGGCCCGCACGTTTTTGCGCCACGCAGACGATCGGCTTTACGTCGGCATTTATTATTCGCGCTGGTTGATCGAGCAATTGGAGAAGCACGATCCGCGCGCCGGACTGAGCGATCACAACATTCGATCGCTCATCATGTTCGTCGAGGAAATCAATCATGCGCTTCATGCTGCGCTCCAGTTTCAAAACGGCGCCCGCGAGATCGGCGCGGAAGATTTTGCGCGCAATCTCGAGCTGCAAGCGCAAGTTGACACTTATCTGGTCCTGCTTCTCTTCGTCGCCTTTTTTCGAAAAACGCAACGCGTCTCGCGAACTGACCGCCGCTGGCTGCGATTCCATCTTTTCGCCGCGCAAGGTCCTCATGCCTATATCGACAAGAACATTCGGGGCCGTTACCTTGAGGCGACGGAACTAGCCGCGAGTTACACGCACTATCTCGACACCTTGAACGGAATGCGTCGTCTCGATGAGATCCGGCGCTTCCGTTCACTCGATTACACGGCCAAGAAGCTGCGCATTTTGGCGTTGGCCGATCGGACTGCTTAAATCACGGCGTTTTGCGAATTCTGTTTGCGGAAAGAGACAGATAGCATCTAAATACAGAACGTGTTCAGTTTGACCATGCTCGGCAGTGGCAGTGCCGGGAACAGCGCGCTTGTCTCGACTGATCACGGCAAAATTCTCGTCGATGGAGGATTGAGCGCCCGGCAGATAGTCCTGCGTCTCGAACAATGCGGTGTGACGCCGGACCGGCTGGACGGCGTTCTCCTCACCCACGAGCACGGCGACCATGTCTGCGGGCTCGAAGTTCTGTGCCGCAAATTTGGCGTTCCGATTTATTGCAATGCCCTCACCGCGGAAGCCATCCAGTGCGACGGCTGGCTGGATCGACATCGTAATTTGCGGATTTTTCGCACCGGCGCGGAATTCTCAATCTGCGACGTTGTCGTGCAAACTTTTCCTGTACCGCACGACGCGGTCGATCCGATCGGGTTCGCTTTTCACGCCGGCTCCGGCAGCCTAGGATTCATCACCGACCTCGGCTACGCCACAAAGATGATCGTCGAGCGGTTGCGCCAAGTTCATACGCTGGTAATCGAAACTAACCACGACGAAAAACTTTTGCAGAACGACTCGCATCGTCCCTGGCCGGTGAAACAACGGATTCAATCGCGCCACGGCCATCTTTCCAACGCCGCCGCTGCCAGCGTGATAGAGCAACTTCTTCCCGGAAGGATTGAGCGCGTCGTGCTCGGACATCTCAGCCGCGACTGTAACACGCCGGCGCTTGCTTTTGCGGCAGTCCGCGATTCGCTCGCGAAATCCGGCAGAATCGACATGGAACTTTATTGTGCCGCACAATCGCAAATCAGTGCACGTTTTTGCATCGGCGAAACGGAGCGCGGCGCATTTCAGCCGACGTTTGAAGCCGCGTTCTTTCAAACTTCACCCTGTCGCAACGCTCTATGAGCGCCGTCGCTTTTAGCGAAAAAGATCGGCGGTTCCTTCGGCATGACTCAGGGCAGGCTCCGGCTCCTGCAGAAAAAGCGAAGATCCGCGACGCCAGCGAGGCGGACCTGCCGGCGATCATCAAGATCTATAATGCGGCTGTCGCGACCCGTATCTCAACCGCACAACTCGAGCCGGTCACAGTGGCAAGCCGTCGCCATTGGCTGAGCGAACACTCGCCGGATCGCTACCCGTTCTGGGTAGCTGAAATCGATCGCTGCGTGTGTGGCTGGCTAAGCTTCAAGAGTTTTCTTCCGCGTTGCGCTTACCGCGGCACGATTGAACTGAGTGTGTATGTCGATGAGAATTTCCGGCGCCGCGGGATTGCGAAAAAATTGCTGGAAGCAGCGATCTCGCGCGCGCCCTCGCTTGGGATTAACACGATGGTGGGGCTGATCTTTGCGCACAACGAAGCGAGCTTGAAATTATTTTCGCGACTCGGATTCGAACGCTGGGGATTACTTCCGCGAGTGGCGCGGCTCGACGACGCGGAGCGCGACCTTGTCATAGTCGGTCGGCATTGCGCAACGCACCAGGACGCGAGCGCATGAGTAACGAAGACCGGCTCAAGGATTGCCTGGGCCTCATGCAATCGCTCATGCAGTACCGGCAGGAGCCGATTTATGGCCAGTTGAGACGAGTCTGGGAGCGCTATTCCATGCTCCACGTAGACGTTCTGCTGCTGGTGTACCATTTCGCAAAAAACTGTGTCGGTCACATCGTTGAAATTGGCGCTTTCCTTGGCGGTTCGACGCTGGCAGCGGCGCTGGGCGTACGCGATTCCGGCCGTGACAAAGCGTTGATCGCCATCGAACCAGGCGGAAAGCTTAAACACGAGCGCCTTGGTACTAAGAATATTTTGCGCGATCTCGAGCGAAACCTGGCCAAGCACGGCATATGCGAAA
>QHRC01000182.1:0-2834 GCA_003219995.1 Verrucomicrobiota bacterium | reverse complement strand
GGACCCAATCGGGTTGCTTATCATCGACGCGGATGGCGGCGTGCAGCGGGACATTAATTGCTATGCCGAGCACCTGGCGCATGGATGCTGGCTGGTGATTGACGATTACGCCGGTCCCGCCGTAAACATTAAAGTGACTCCGACTCGGAGGGACGTCGATGCGTTGGTGGTCGAGGGCCGCCTCGAGACACTTGGCTTTTACGGTTGGGGGACGTGGATCGGGCGATGGCTGGCAAAAGCCTATTCTTCTTGACCAACAACAAGATGAATAACGCCGGCGGGCGCGGAGATGAAGAAGCCATCGAAATCTTCTCGCAGTTGTTCGATCTCGTCGCGTCGCGACACGCCGTTTACTTTCAAAAACGACGCGGCTGCTTCCGTATCATTCGTTTCCAGTTCCAGCCAAATGTCAGGCTGGCTTAAATTCGGTACCTTGTCGATCCAAAGACGGTTGGGGCCGAACTGGAAAATGCAACCATCAGCTTCTTCCTCGATCAAGGGCAAGGCCAGCGTATCCCGATAAAAGGCGACCGTTTGGTCATAAGTGTGACTCGGGCATTTGAGCGCGATGTTCGCGCCGCCCGAGAATTGCGGTCCATTGACGTTGGCGACCATATCTCGATCTTAGGAAAAACCGAACACGGGATAGTTACAACTCTGCGAGAATTTTCTCGGCCACGCTCTTCGCCTCTTGTCCCGCCACAGCGTCATCGTCCAGCCCGGCCAGTCCCACCGTGATCAGGGCGTTGCCTTTGACGACATAGAGCATGACCACGTGTGATGGCAGACCGCTGGCGGCGCCGCCCGACAGGCGGGCCCGTTCGCCCAAACCGGAAACCGTTGTCATGGCGCCGGTGCTTTCCGCCACCTTCTCGAGCGCGGCTTGGGGATCAACTCCCAGGGCGGCCTGATATATACGAACGATGAGAATTTTTCCGGGGTTCGCCGTGTAATAATTGCACTTTGAGTAATAACCATCATTGCCTTGCAGGTTACGCGGCGTGGCGGGTTTCACCAGTTCACCGAGAATGGATTCTGCCGTCGCCTTGTCGATAATGTGAGACGCGTCGATTTGAGCGCCAGCGGCAAATCCTAGATGGCCCAAGCCGCCGATCAATGCCATCGCAGCGCCGGAAAACAAATTTTTAACCTTCATCCATTAGCGGCCTTTTCCGCCGCCGGCTTCTGTCATCGCAATCGAGTCGAGCGCGCGGTTTAGTTCCGCTTCGGACAAGATTTTTTTCTGACGACAGATTTCGCGCACAGTCCGTCCGGTCGCAGCGCTTTCCTTCGCGATTTCCGCGGCGCGATCGTAGCCAATTTTCGGGGCGAGGCTCGTAACCATGGCCATCGATAATTCGACCAGCTCCTCGCAACGTTTTTTGTTTGCGAGGATCCCGACGATGCATTTGTCGCAAAAAATATCTACTGCATTCGCGAGCAACCGGATCGACTCGAGCAGATCGTAGGCCATCACTGGCATCATCACATTGAGCTCGAAATTTCCGTTCGCGCCCGCCCAAGTGACCACTGCATCGTGACCGATCACTTGTGTGCAGACCATCATAAGCGATTCGCACATTACCGGATTTACTTTGCCCGGCATGATCGAGCTGCCCGGTTGCGTTGCCGGCAATTGAATTTCACCGATGCCGCAGCGTGGGCCGCTCCCGAGCCAGCGAATGTCGTTGGCAATCTTGAACAAACTGACCGCGATCGTTTTGAGAAGTCCGCTGGTTTCGACCACCGCGTCTTTGCCCCCTTGAGCCTCGAAATGATCTTTCGCTTCGTAAAAAGCGATGCTGGTGCGCTGTTCCAGATGCCGCATCACCTTGCTCGGAAGATCGATATGTCGATTCAGACCGGTGCCGACGGCGGTCCCGCCGAATGCGAGCTCGCGCAAAATGTCGATCGCTTTCTCCGCCCGTTCGCGCGCATAGGCGACTTGCTGCGCATAACCGGAAAATTCTTGGCCGAGCCGTACTGGCGTCGCGTCCATCAAGTGGGTCCGGCCGATCTTAATTATCTCCCAAAACTCCTTTCCTTTCGTCTCGAGCGCGCCCCGCAATTTTTCCAGCGCGGGAGCGAGCCGTTTTTTTAGCTGCTCGGCAGCACTAATGTGGATGGCCGATGGAATCACATCGTTGCTCGATTGTCCCATGTTAACGTGATCGTTTGGATGAACGATTTCACGTGAGCCGATCGCTTTGCCCGCGAGTTGCGCGCAACGGTTCGCGATTACTTCGTTTGCGTTCGTGTTCGTGCTCGTGCCCGAGCCAGTCTGAAAAATGTCGAGCGGAAAATGGTCATCCAGTTTTCCATCGATAACTTCCTCGGCCGCCTGGACGATGAGCGCGCAGCGATGAGCATCGAGTAAACCAAGATCATGATTTGCTTGAGCGGCCGCCCATTTTATTAAACCAAGCGCGCGGATAAATTCCCTTGAAAATCGATAGCCGCTGATCGGAAAATTAATGACGGCGCGTTGGGTGGAAGCGCCATAAAGGGCATTAACCGGAACGGACATTTCCCCCATTGAGTCCTTCTCCATCCGCGTTCTTCCGCCGCTCATGCCTGCCGATTTGCGGGAGCGCGGCTCCATTCGACCTCGCGACGACGGCCGTTCAGCGTGGGCGCTTTTTGAAAGACCGTGATGAACATCGGCGGAATGTTTTGTAGAAAATATTCTGATTCTGCGTGCTCGAAAAGAGTGGCGTGCTGTTTTAATTCGTTAGTCACCTGATAGATGATGAAGCTGCCACCCGGCGCGAGCGCGTCGTAGGTTTTTCGAAGAAGCGCGCGTTTCTTGTCGATCTTGAGAATACTGAAGGGGA
>QHRC01000181.1 GCA_003219995.1 Verrucomicrobiota bacterium | reverse complement strand
GAAATATCGCTGGAGGACACGGCGAGGATGAGCTGCGGTTGCGACGGGAAGCGCTGCTCGATCTTTTTGGATTGTCCGAACCCGGGATCACTCGTGGAAAAGAAAAAATTCTCTTCCACCACCGGCTTAAGATCGACAAGGGCCGCCACCAGTCCGAACAAGACAACTGTTACCGCCAGCATCCACCAGTGCGCCCCTGAGCGGAGCGGCATTTTCGAAACTAATGTGCTAAGTTTCATCGCCGGACGATCACAAAATTGGCGGGTTGCCTTAAAGAATCTCTACAGGACATTTCGGCAAGGCCGCCAGGAAGCCGCGGCCGTACGGCTTGGTCACGATCCGATTATCGAGAATGACGATGATACCGTCGGTTTTCTTCGACATCAGACAACTTCCTTTCCGGACGGGCTCTGGTTTGCTGTCAGAAAAGTTTTCACGAGATCACTTTCTCCGCAGACAATCATCGCGGAAAACCGTTTAAACCATCTTTCGTTTGGCACTTCAGGTTCAGTGTCGAGCCACTCCGCGAACAACCCAAGTTGATCCGTGGAAATCTCGCGCGACTGCATGCGATCAAGCAGATGGTACAACAAAGGCGGCGGTGGCGAAAGGCATTGGTCGGTCGCTCTCCCGATCTCCCGCCAGCTGCCTAGCTGCGTTACCGCCTACCCAAAGCTTTCCCGAAGCTTTGTGTTCTTGTTTTGCTGCTGGCCGTAGAATCCGCGAACGATAGTCTCGCGAATCATCGCTGCCTCAGCGGGATCGTTGGTCTCAGCCATTCGCGCAGCCAAGCGTGACAATTCGTTTCCGGTAAGTCTTCGTTCGGCATCGAGCTGATACGCAAAACGGATGACGCCTAACTGCTCTTTCGGGTCGAGCCGCCTGATCTCTTCGACGATCTGATCGGCAGTCACGCTCCGAGCGTAACGCACAACGCCCTGGCGATCAATCAGGGTGTGCCGATCCGGATTAAAGAATCTCGACGGGACATTTCGGCAAAGCCGCCAGGAAGCCGCGGCCGTATGGCTTGGTCACGATCCGGTTATCGAGAATGACGATGATGCCGCGATCACTTTTTGTCCGGATCAAACGGCCGACGCCTTGGCGAAGTTTCAAGATCGCTTCCGGCAACGAATATTCGGTGAAGGGATCGCCGCCGCGTTCCTGGACGAGCTCGAGTTTGGCTTCGATCAACGGGGTATCCGGCACGGCGAAGGGCAGGCGCGTGATGATGACATTGGAAAGCGCTTCACCGGGAACATCGACGCCGCCCCAGAAACTGTCCGTGCCGAAAAGGACGCTCCGCGGCGTGTTTTTGAACTCTTCTAGCAACCTGCTCCGCGGCGCGCCGCCGCCTTGGACAAAAAGATTCATCCCCTTCTCGACAAAAAATTTCTGCATTTGAGCAGCCAGTTGTTGCATGTCGCGATAGCTCGTAAAAAGAACAAAGGCGCGACCATCGGTTTTTTCGACAAAATGCCCGATCCAGCGTTCCAGCTCTTTCTGATATGCTGAATCGCGCGGGTCGGGCATTTTTTTGACGATAAAGAGCTTCATCTGCTTTTGAAAATCGAACGGGCTGCCGAGTTGCAGCGGTTCCGCTTCGGTGGCGCCGATGCGCTCACGAAAATAAGCCAGGTCGGCACGGCCGACAGCGAGTGTCGCGCTGGTCATGACGGAGCAGCAATTCTCCCGGAAGATCATGCGGCGCAGGACCGGCGCCAGGTTCACCGGAGCGGCATTGAGCGAAAAAAATTGCGCCGTCTTTCCGGTGCGCTCGATCCAGTAAACATGTTCGCGTGCGCTTTGCTCAAGAAAGATGGCGATACCATCGCGCGTATCACGAATGCGGCGCGCCAGTTCCTGCAATTCGGCTTTCAGGAATTCATCGTCGGCACGCCTAATCACATCGGCGAGGCGCACCTGAAGGGCGGTCAATCGTCCAGTAATTGTGTCGGGAACGAAATCGGGAGCGCGCACCCGGAATTCGCGCCCCTTGCGAAAATCGGATTTTGATTCGACGTCGGCGAAAAATTTGTCCACTTCGTCGATCAGGTCCGCCGCCAGCGTCACTCCGTTTGCATCGCGCATGACGGTGAAGAGTCCTTTGCGGGTGCGCGCGTTATAGAGCCGTTGAATTGTCGATCTAAGGCCGTATTGGGAAATGCCGATCCCGACCTGGCGGGAGGCGACTTGCTCGACAGTGTGGGCTTCGTCGAAAATGATGAAATCGTTTGGAAAAAGGAAACCGCTTTCGCGCTCCGCCTGCTCATCCGGCCGGCCCAGGAGCATGAAGAGAAGGGTGTGATTCATCACCAGCAGGTCCGCGGCGAGAAGGCGTTTACGGGCTTGCTGATAAAAACAGAGTACATTTTGGCCGCATGTTTTTTGGGTGCAGATATGCGGCTCGCTGCAAACTTGCGTCCAAACTTTTGGATCGGGTTCAACCGAGAGATCACTGAGCGAACCGTCGCGAGTTGTGCTCGCCCACTCTGCCAGCCGGGCGAGCTCGCTTTGCTCCGGGCCGGTGAAAAGCTCGTTGGCCTGTTGCATGGCGCGTTCGAGGCGTCGCGGGCAAAGATAATTTTGCCGGCCTTTCATCAGCGCTGCCTCAAATTCAACCGGCAAAACTTTTTTTAGGATCGGAATGTCTTTGTAAAGCAATTGCTCCTGGAGATTGATGGTGTGGGTCGAAACGATCGCCTTTTTGTGTTGCTCAAGCGCAAATAAAATTGCCGGCACGAGATAGGCGAGCGACTTGCCGACGCCGGTCCCGGCTTCGACGACAAGATGTCGATCTTCCTCGAGCGCGCGCGCAACCGCCACCGCCATCTCCTGCTGTTGCGGGCGGAATTCAAAATTTGTCGCTTTTGAAAGAAGCCCCTTCTCGGAAAAGATTGCCCGAATTCGTTCGACAAATTCGGTGCCAAGAGAATTT
>QHRC01000056.1:486-4036 GCA_003219995.1 Verrucomicrobiota bacterium | reverse complement strand
TCACCGAACGGCTTCCCGTTAATCCCTGGGAGGCGGCCACCGCCGTGGAAGCGATGCGGTTCAACGCGGGATTGCCGCTCTACGAAAGCGGGCATGCTACGCACATGTACGGGCCCCTCTCCACAGTTTTACTCGCCGGAATCTTTCGCGTGACGGGATTCAATTTGCTTGCCGCCCGCATTCTATCGTCCATCTTGGCCTTCGCTCTGGCGATTTTCTTGGCGACGATTTTCTGTCGTGACAAATTGCGCGGCTATTGGTTGCTGGGGCTTCTCCTCTTTCTTGGAATCAATTTCCGGACGAACCTAATGTTCCTCTCTGCGCAACCCGATTGTCTCGCCATCTTGGTTGCGATTGGCGGCCTCTACTTTTGGGCGACCGCGAAATCATACGCGGACGTGGCGATTTCAATTCCGCTTTTTCTCGGAGCCGTGCTTTTGAAACAAACCACTGCGGCGTTCGCGCTTATCCCAATCGTTCACATTTTGATGTGGAAACGTCCGTTGCGGGCGCGCGAAATCGCTCTTTCCATGTTGCCGCTGATGTCGATCTTACTTGGCCTCATAGCGGTTCGTTTGTTTTGGCCGCACGTTTTTTCGGCGATCATCACCATTCCCGCCTCAATCAAAGTTTACTACACGCGCTCGGTGGGGATGTTGGTCTACCTGCTGGTAACTTTTCCGATTTTTGCGATCGCTTTGATTGCAGCCTTCTCGTCTCCCCAGCCAAGGCGGGATAGTGAACGCTGGATTTATTCCGGCCTGGCCGTGTTGGTTCCGGCATCCATTTGGATGGTCTGCAAAAGCGGCGGCTCGTACAATTCGTTGCTCTTTGCTTATCTTGCGATGGTGGCGTTGTTCGTCACTCAGCTCGATGCGATCGCCAACTGGCTTGCATCTTTGTCGATCCAGCGAAGTCTGGCCGCCACGAGCGCGCTTGCGCTGGTAATTCTCCTTTCGTTTTTTGTTCAGTTCGGCCAGACAGGTTCGCTTCTGTTCACTCGATGCGGGGACGATAAATACGATACCGCAGTTGCAATTGCCCGCCGATTGGGTGGCAGTGTCATTAGCCCGCAAGATCCGACGATTGCTTACCGCGCGAACGGATATTTCGGGCGCGCGCTTTATTTCGAGCTCGATGCGCACCCGGTAGATGGGAACTGGCCGAGCCGACTGCCCAATGCAATCGAAGAAGAAGTCGAGCATGCTGATTACGTTATCGAAGTTCGCACTCACGTCCCGACCGCGGTGCTAAACCACGCACTCGTCGAAGCCAAATTCCATCCCAAATCCGTCGCCGAACTCGAAGGGTCCGCCTACACGCTATGGGCCAAAGCTCGCGATTGACCTCTCCCAGCCGCTTGCTTGGCTGACACGTTCGCGCAAGTTCATCCAGTTCCGGCAATGGCTTACTTAAACGAAAACTATCTCAAGCTTCAGGTCGGCTATTTGTTTCCCGAGATCGCGCGGCGGGTGCGCGAATTTTGTGAGGCGAATCCGGAAGCCGCCAAGAGATTGATTCGCTGCGGAATCGGCGACGTCACAGAGCCGCTGCCACAAGCCGCCGTCGATGCCATGAAGAAGGCGGTGGAGGAACTCGGTCATTGGGAAACGTTCCGCGGTTACGGTCCGGAACAAGGCTACGAATTTTTGAGATCGACAATCGCGCAGCGCGATTATCGCGACCGCAAAATCGACATCGCCGACGACGAAGTTTTTGTTTCGGACGGATCGAAATGCGATTGCGGTTACATCCTCGATATCCTCGGCGAGCAGAACAAGATTGCCATTACCGATCCGGTTTACCCGGTCTACGTCGATACCAACGTGATGGCGGGCCACACCGGCGCGGTGAAAAAGGACGGCCGTTATGAAGGCATTGTCTATTTGCCGTGTACGCCGGAAAACAATTTTGTTCCCAAGCCCCCAAAGGAACATGTCGATCTTGTTTATCTCTGTTTTCCAAATAACCCGACCGGTGCGGTCGCGACGCGGAAGCAATTGAACGACTGGGTCGAGTACGCGCGCGAGCACGAAGCGCTATTACTCTTCGACGCCGCTTATGAGGCATATATTTCGGCACCGGAACTTCCGCGTTCGATTTTTGAGATCGACGCCGCGCGGGAATGCGCGGTTGAATTGCGCAGCTTTTCCAAAACGGGCGGCTTCACCGGTGTTCGCTGCGGCTTCACGGTGATGCCGAAGAGTTTGCTGGCCCAAACCGAGTCTGGAAAAAAATTGCCGCTGCACCCGCTCTGGCATCGGCGTTGGAGCACAAAAGCCAACAGCGTTAGTTATCCGGTGCAACGCGGCGCGGCCGCGTTGTATTCGCCGGAAGGCCGCAAACAAGTTCGTGCGCTTATCGATCATTACATGGGCAACGCAAAAATCCTGCGCGACGCGTGCACAAAAATCGACATGAAGGTTTTCGGCGGAGTGAACGCGCCCTACATCTGGGTAAAAACACCGGATGGCTTGACCAGCTGGCAGATGTTCGATCGGATGCTGCGCGAACTCAATGTCGTCATCACGCCTGGCAGTGGTTTCGGCGCGCAAGGCGAAGGCTATTTTCGTGTCTCCGCGTTCAATTCCCAGGAGAATGCGGCCGAGGTCGCGCGACGCCTCCGGACTTTTCGCTAAGGTTGACATCCACTCGCGGACGGATTTCGAAACACTCTTGTCGATTTAATCGACGCGCGTAACGTTCCGCAGTTTTGGAGAAACCGAGTCTTCGCAATCAAGGTCTACCGCAGCTCTATCGTTTTTGCTTTCTCATGCTGGGCGACGCGGGCAAAGCGCAGGAAATTTTCCAGGCAATCATGCACGACGCCGCGTTGCGCGCGGCCGAAGGTGAGCTGCCGAACGATCGATTGTCGATGTTTCGCGATGCTCGCTACCGCTGTTTGGAAGTGAGCCAAGCCGGCTTACAAGCGGAAGCAATCGAAATGGAGGAGCATGCGATCGATTCCAATGCTCCAGTCCAAATCGCAAAACTCGAGCCGGAGCAACTCGCGATTTGGATGTCCAACGCGCCCGATCCGCAACGCACGGCTCTGGCGCTTTTTTATCTCGATGAGTTTGATCACGAAGAATTGCTGGCGTTGAGCGAACTGAAGACAGCCGAGTTCGCCAACCTGGTCGGCAACGGGCGGCAGGAATTCCAGGCTTGGTTGAATGTGACTTTCCCGCGCGAGCAACCTTTCGAAGAACAAGCATGAAAATGCCGCGTCTCTCGCGTCGTCAGCGCATGTTCGTGCAGTGCGCCCCTTTCAATGAGGAACGCATTCGCGACCGTACCATGCGCGCGGCTGTTTTTCGCGTCCGAGAAACCAAAGAGTTTGCCAATCAACGCGCGTTTGATCGCGCGGTGGCCGCTTTGATTCAAACGGTTCCCATCCCGGTCGGAGTCACCGAATGGTTGTCGAAGGGAATTTACGTGGCCCCGCCGAAGCGCACTTGGAAACAAGCGCTGCAAAATCCGGCCGTTCTCGCCAGCGGTATAGCCGTCGCTGTGATCGCGGCCATCTTCGTGATGAAGGTGGTCGAACGCA
>QHRC01000056.1:0-445 GCA_003219995.1 Verrucomicrobiota bacterium | reverse complement strand
CGGCTGCTGACGGTGGCGAGCTCTGTGCACTCGCTCATGCTCGATCCGGTAAAAACTGACGCGGACGCGCTGGGGGACTA
Organism: Verrucomicrobiota bacterium; assembly: GCA_003219995.1. Taxonomy (GTDB): domain Bacteria; phylum Verrucomicrobiota; class Verrucomicrobiia; order Chthoniobacterales; family UBA10450; genus UBA10450. Next base: position 365 of record QHRC01000056.1, on the reverse strand, counting down.
TTTTTTTATGAAACATCGGCTGCCGCATTACGACGTCCCGCCTGAGTTTGCCGATCTGCGCACGCTCGGATGCCGCGTCTTCGACGACGAGGAAGGCCAGCGCGTCGCTCAAATCTGGCTCGTCGAAAAACATATGCAGTTTTTCTTTTTCCCGGCGGAGCGTGATCCGAAGAACGGTGCGGCGCGTCATTTCTCCGGCTGGCGTTATGTCGATCAATACCGTTGGACCGGAGTGGTGCAGGAACGGAGCGGCGTTTGTTTCATGGCCGCGCTACGCGGGAGTGAAAAGGACCTCGCGCCTTATATTTCAAAGCCGAAAGATTAAGTCGATAATCACAAGACTTGTCCTGGGTGGAGTCGAATGG
>QHRC01000055.1 GCA_003219995.1 Verrucomicrobiota bacterium | reverse complement strand
ATAATGGGACTATCTCACACAGCGTCGCTCCTACCAGCAACACGACTTACACGGCGAAATTCACTACGCAATACTATCTGACGATGAACACTGGAACTGGCGGCACCGTAAGTCCCGGCAGCGGATGGAAAAGCAGTGGAGTCACTGGCTCGATTAGCGCAACGCCGGCCACGGGCTACAGTTTCGGCGGTTGGACGGGCAGCGGCACGGGCTCTTATTCTGGGACGAACAATCCGGCTTCAATTACAATGAACGGGCCCATTACCGAAACGGCCGCTTTTACTAAAAATCCCTGAAGGCCCACCGAAGCCACCCACCACATCCTCGATGATTTTCAAAAGCTGGCGCCGGCTTTCACGTCCGCGCCAGCAATTGTTGATCTAAGTAAACGGCAGCGACATTGTAACCGACAAGGCTTATGCAGAACAAACTTCTGTCAATGCAGCGTTGTTGTTTTCACTTCTTCCCTTTCCGCCAGCTCCTTGTCTCTTCAATAGCTCTTTGCTTCCTCACATCAGTTCAAATCGCCCGCGCGCAAACCGCGGTTTCTGAGCAAGTCGTTGTCGCCGGAGAAGAGGTGCCGAGCGCCTACGGTGCGCCGCCGGGTATCTCGCGCACGCGTTTTTCGCCGCTAATTACCGCGTACGTCCTGCCACCAGGGGCAGTTTACGGCGGGTTGGTATATGAAGGCGATGCGTTTCGTCATGGAACGCCCGATCATCTCTTCACGGAAGAAATCGAAGTGGGATTACCGCATCGTTTCGGACTTGCCTTCGAAATCAGTCAGGAACGATTTGTCGGCGATTTCCAAAACAAGAGCTTCAGCGTCGAGGTGCGCTACGCTCTGGCCGATTGGAACAAAATTCCGCTGAATCCGACGCTGTTTGCCGAATACAAATTCGGCACCGGCCGAATTCTCCATGAAGAACGACCGCCCGAAGGAGAAATGGCCGAAGAGGAAATCAGCCGAGAGGCGCATCTGAATCTGGAACCGATGGAGGAAGAAGGAAAACCCAAAATGCCTGACGCTTATGAGTTCAGATTATTGCTAGCGGAAGATTTCGGCGAACGGATCGAATGGGCCATGAACTGGTTTTTCGAACAGGAAATCGGCTTCGATCGTGGCCGCGAGTGGGGCTTTGCCCAGAGTGCGGTGGTTCCGATCTGGCTCGAGCACGAACGTCTCAAAACCGGCGTCGAAATGCAGTATCGGAATTTCACCGATAAGGACACGCGCGACGATCCGCTCCATAGTTTCGTGGTCGGCCCGACCATTGCTTGGAAACCGACGCATAATACCCGCGTTGACGTTTCCCCGCTCTTCGGATGCACCGACGATTCGCCGCGGGCGCAAGTTTTCGTTGTCTTCTCGATGTTATTTGGACCAGGCGGCGAAACCGGAGCCGAGGCGCCCGCTTCAACGCGTAATCGTTAGGATCTTTCTCCTGTGGCAGCGGCGGTCTAAACTGCCGAAATAATTCGAGGCTTACTTCGCTCAGCACAGACGCCGAGCGCCGCTCCAAGACTTGACCGCTTCTCTTCGCCTCCGTAGCCTTTTTTCAGAAAGGAGCAGGAGGTGAAAACCGAAATATCGATCGAATACTGCGTGGTTTGAAACTACACGCCCAAGGCCGTCAGTTTGGCGGCCAAAATTCTCGAACTTGGTGAACGCATCAAATCGCTCACTCTCGTTCCTTCGAGCGGCGGGGCATTCGAAATTTGCGCTAATGGAAAACTTCTCCATTCCAAACTCGACTCCGGCGATTGGCCGGACTTCGACGCAGTCGTCAGCGCAATTAAAAAAATCAAATAAATTTCCTTCGACGTCGCGTCGTCCGATTGTCGATCTTTTCGCAATCCGCAATCATTGCCAGTCCGGCTCGGACCAATCCGCACTCCGGAGAGTGAAGGGTGCCTGGTGGCCCTCGCGGTCTTCAAAACCGTCGTCGCCGCGCAAGTGGCGGGGCAGGTTCGATTCCTGTCCTCTCCGCTTTTGTTTTCTCTATCGTCGCCAAATCGTTGTCACGTTGGGGAAGCTGCCAGCTTCCCGCGATGGGAAGGTACCGCCTTCCCCTACAGACATCAGAAACCACAAAGGAGGTGAATCGAATGTCGCGCGAGCAGATTCGTAAGCTCACTGCGCTTTCCTCCTGCGCGGGGTGAGCTTCCAAGTTGAGCCAACAGGCCCTGACGCAAGTTTTGCGTCAGCTTCCAACTTCCACGAACGCGAAGGTGCTCGTCAATTCAGGCACATTCGACGATGCCGGCGTTTATCGTTTGGATCGACATCGTGCGCTCGTGCAAACCGTCGATTTCTTCACACCGATTGTGGACGATCCATTTGTTTATGGTCAGATCGCGGCCGCTAATGCGCTCTCCGATGTTTTTGCCATGGGAGGGCGGCCACTCACGGCTTTGAATATCACGGGATTTCCGACTGGTTTGGTTTCGTCGAAAACAATTACGTCGATTTTGCGGGGCGGTTATGAGAAAGCGGCTGAAGCTGGCTGTGCAATCATCGGTGGACATACCATTCGCAATCCGGAGCCAATCTACGGTCTCGCTGTCACCGGGATTGTTGACCTTCGACACGTGATGACAAACGCAAATGCGCGGCCCGGTGATTTGCTTGTCCTGACAAAACCGCTCGGCACCGGCATCGCCACCACTGCGCTCAAACGCGGCCTTTGCCCGCGCGTGGTCGAGCGAAAAGTCATTTCGTTAATGACAAAAATAAATTCGGTTGGCGCCAAGCTCGCCGAAAAGAAACTTGTGCGCGCGGCAATCGACGTGACCGGCTTCGGACTGCTCGGTCACCTTGCGTCGATGTGCCGAGCCAGCGAAGTGAGCGCTGAAATTTCTAGCGACCGAGTTCCGGCAATCGACGACGAGATATTCGAATTGATCGCGCGCGACTGCCTGCCCGGCGGCAGTCGCGACAATCTAAAAAGCGCGAGCAACCTTGTCGACTGGCGAAAAACACCGCTGTTACTACGCGCCTTGCTCACCGATGCGCAAACGAGCGGCGGTTTGCTTCTCGCGGTTGCGCCGAGCCGTCTCAACAAAGTGCTCGCGCTGCTCAAACGGAACCGAACAGCATGCGCGGCCATCATCGGGAAAATTGTTCCCCCGCGCGAACCGCTCCTATGCATAAACAAGTAACTGCTTCACGCCGTGCTATTCCCTCGGTCACGAAGGTGCTCGACTCGTTAGGCAAAATCGATTTGCCCCGCCCGTTGCTTATCGATCTTGTCCGTCGAAAACTTTCGAAAATCCGGGCATCGGGCAAAATTCCCGAATTTCGATCGATTGTCGATCTTGTGCGCAGTTCGATCGAGCAGCTTCGTGCCAGCCGGCTGCAGCCGGTGATTAACGGAACTGGGGTCGTCATTCACACGAACGTTGGCCGCGCGCCGCTCGCCTCAGCAGCAGTCCGTGCCCTCAGCGAAGTTGGTTCGGCTTACTCAAATCTCGAGTACAATCTCGCGACCGGCGCCCGCGGGGACCGCGGCGGTTATATCGAGACCGCACTCGCGCTGCTTTGCGGCGCGGAATCGGCCACAGTCGTGAATAACTGCGCAGCCGCACTGGTGCTGATCGTTCAACATTTTACCGCGACCAAGCCGGAAGTCGTTATCTCGCGCGGTGAACTCGTCCAAATTGGCGGGGGATTTCGTATCGGCGAAATCCTCGAGGCTACCGGCGTAAAGCTGCGAGAGGTTGGAGCGACGAACAAAACAACGCTCGCCGATTACTCGCGAGCAATTAGTCCGCAAACCGGGATAATTTTGAAAGTTCATCGCAGTAATTTTTTCATGAGCGGTTTTGTCGAATCGACTTCTTCGATGGCAATCGCCACGCTCGCCCGCAAGAAGCGCGTTCCCTTTGCTGAGGATTTAGGCAGCGGCGCCATCATTGGGACGGAACAATTTGGAATACCAGAGCATGAGCCGACGCCGGCTGAGGCGTTGAAAGATGGAGCCGATCTTGTTTGTTTCAGCGGCGATAAGTTATTCGGCGGCCCGCAAGCGGGAATTATCGCGGGAAAAAAGCGCTTCATCACGGCATTG
>QHRC01000071.1 GCA_003219995.1 Verrucomicrobiota bacterium | reverse complement strand
GCATTTGATGCCGATAAATTGAAAGGTGGGATCAATGTTCGGCTTTCGCGCGAGGGAGAAAGGTTTCTCGCGCTCGATGGCAAAACGTATTCGCTCTCGTCCGAGAACCTCGTGATCGCCGATGAACAGCGCGCCATCGGAATTGGCGGTGTGATGGGTGGCGAAGAAACTGGAGTCACGGAATCGACGAGAAATGTTCTGCTCGAAGCCGCTTATTTCCTCCCAGCCAGCATTCGTCGCACCGCGAGGAATCTGAATTTGCCGAGCGATGCCAGCTATCGCTTCGAGCGCGGTGTTGATCCAGGAATGATCTTGCGGGCATCGCAGCGCGCAACCGAATTGATTCGCGAAATCGCGAGCGGACAGCCCGCAAAAGAAATTGCAGCCGCTGGAAAAATTCCGGCAAATCCTTCGGATGTTTCCTTGAGCTACCAGAAATGCGATCAAGTTCTCGGACTGGCGATCAAACCGAAAAGAATCGACGAAGTTCTGGCGCGGTTCGGCTTAACTAAAGCCCAAACTGCAAAAACAAGACCGGCATGGAAAATTCCGAGTTACCGGCGGGATTTGCAGCGCGATGTCGACCTTATTGAGGAAGTCGTGCGCGCACATGGCGTCGACAGAATTTCGGGCACGGACCGGAGCCGGTTTACGCCGTCGAGCGCGGCCGATCATTCTCATGATCTGGAGTCGTCACTGCGCAGCCGGTTGATCGCGCACGGTCTTTCCGAGGCGCGCACGTCCAAATTGATTCCGCGCAGCGCCATCGCGTTTAGCGGGAATCCCATCGCCTTGCGGAATCCGCTCAGCGAAGATCACGTCGCACTCCGACCGAATCTGCTCGCCGGACTTCTGGACGTGCTGGATCGCAATGTCCGCGCTGGCGCGGAGCAGGTTTCGATTTTTGAAATGGGACGCGTTTTCATTTCGCCCGAGGGCAGGGAAGAGCGGCACCTTGGCTTGCTTCTTTGGGGAAATGCACTGAGCGGACCACATTGGCGGTCGCACAAAAAACGACAAGTGGACTTTTTTGATCTCAAAGGCGCGATCGAATCGCTCACAATCCCGGACTTGTCCTTTCGACGCGGCGAAAATGTCGATCTTGCGCTGGCGGCTGAGATTTTCCTGCGCGATCAGCGAATTGGTTTCGCGGGACAACTTTCGACCGTGCGGATAGCGGTGATCGACGCGCCAGGCGCCGCGTTTTTCGCTGAGTTAGAAGCCGAGCCTATTCTGACCGCCGAGGAAGCGACAAGAATTTTTCGCGAGATCCAACGAGTTCCGGCAGTCACCCGCGACATTGCGATGATCGTCCCCGAAAAACTAAGTCACGCGGAAATCCTGCGCCTGATTGAAAGCGTAAACGAACCGCTTCTCGAAAGCGTCCAGTTGTTCGACCTTTTCTCCGGCAGCGAAAGCAATCTTGGCCCGGCGCGAAAGTCGCTTGCATACAGATTGACATATCGCGACCGAAGTCGCACACTGACAAGTGAGGAAGTGACTGCGGCGCACGCGAAGGTTCGCGAACGCTTGCAGCGCGAACTCGGCGCGGAATTGCGCGAGTAGTTCTTTGAAGTGAGAGCCGTTCGTTGAGGGTTGGGTAGGAAACCAGTGCTTTTCGCTCAACTCTCAACCGGCGGCTCTCTAAAATTTACCCTGCGATGTTCGAGATTACAGGTGTGATGCCCGAACCGATAGTTGATCAAGCAAGGAGGCTCGGTCGCGCGGAGAAAATGACACGCCTTAATTGGAAGTCAGACGCTGCGGCGACGGTCATCCGCCCTTTACCGAAAGGGAACGGGCCATCCGCCTAAACGGCACCGGCGGGGTAAAAATTTTGGAAATGCCCGAGTCGAAACTTCGACTCGGGCATTTTTGTTTGCGATTGACTTGGGTGGATCGGCCGCTTCGCCGCATAACTTTAGTATCGAGCAAGGGATTGCTCGATCCATCAGTTGAAATTTTCCGGCTAACATCGACAATCGCTCCCGACAATGCGCGCCATACTCGCCCTTGAAGACGGCAGACATTTTGAGGGCGAATCATTTGGCGCAACCGGCACCCGCGTAGGCGAAATTTGTTTCAACACCGCAATGACCGGTTATCAGGAAGTGCTGACTGATCCCTCCTATCGCGGCCAAATCGTGGCCATGACTTATCCGTTGATCGGTAACTACGGAACCAATTCCCTCGATCAGGAAAGCCGCTCGCCGCACGTGCGCGGTTTCGTCATCGAAGAATTGAGCGAAACGCCGAGCAACTGGCGCTCCGAAATGTCGCTCGATGAATATTTGCACAAATGGGACATCCCCGGTGTGCAACGAATCGACACCCGCGCGCTAACGCGACACCTTCGCACCCGCGGCGCAATGAAGGCATGTCTGACGACGGAGGAAATCTCACCAAGAGAAGCGATACAGCGCGCGATCGAAGGCGAGGGCGTGATCGGCATGGATTACGTGCGCGAAGTTTCCACGCCCGAAGTTTATCAATGGGATCCAAATGATGAACTGAGCAAACCGTGGACAATCGCGAATGGAAGCGAGACGAATCAGCCGTCGCTGCCGCCGATCCGATTTCGCGTTGTCGCTTACGATTACGGGATCAAACAAAACATCTTGCGCTTGCTGCGCCAGAAACGATTCGGCGTTACCGTTGTTCCCGCATCGACAACCGCTGAGGAAGTGATCGCGCTCGGTCCCGACGGAGTTTTTCTTTCCAACGGTCCCGGCGACCCGGCCGCACTCCCCTACACGCACAAAGCGGTCGGCGGTTTGATGGGTAAAATACCGATCTTCGGAATTTGTCTCGGCCATCAAATTCTTGGTTTCGCGTTTGGCGGATCGACATTCAAACTAAAATTCGGCCATCGCGGCGCGAATCAGCCGGTAAAAGACCTAAAGAGCGGGAAGGTCGCGATCACCGCGCAAAACCATGGTTTTGCGGTCGATCCGGAATCGTTGCCGTCGAATGTTGAGGTCACTCATATCAATTTGAATGACGGAACGGTGGAAGGAATGCGCCATAAAGAATTGCCGATTTTCAGTGTGCAATATCATCCAGAAGCCGCGCCCGGGCCCCATGATGCCTCCTACTTCTTCGGGCAGTTTGCCGATCTCATTGAGAAGGAGAAAAAATAATCAGCGCTCTAGCTGCCGCTGTCCTCACGGGCAGAAAGACCAGAATCACGTCGCAATCTGCCGCCAGAGACGGCGGCAGCTACAACGCACACAATGAATTGACCGCGCAACAAATCGGCAGACATTCGATTCATGTTTAATTCAACACCAAACAAACCCACGGTTTTGAAAGTCGCGGTAGCTTTCGCGTTCACTGCGGCTTTGGCTTTTTCGCCGCTCGCACTTGCCGAAGAACACGAGCACGGCAAGGAAAAACTGGACGCGGCCGCGAGCAAAACTGTCACGGGCGAAGTAGTCGATATGATGTGCTACCTCGATCACAATGCGATGGGCGACAAACACGCTGCGTGCGCGGCCAAGTGCATTAAAGGCGGCGCTCCAGTCGGCATCACCAGTGAAGGCAAGGCGTATCTCATTGTCGGCGATCATAAACCGATGAACGATCAACTCGCCGAATACGCGGGCAAGACTATCACGGTGAAAGGAAAAATTGCCGAACGCGATGGAATCGCCATGATCGAGAACGCTGAAATCGTTAAGAAATAGCGACCAGTTGATTCAAGCAGGCGCGCAAGATCGATCCCGCGACCGCGGGACGCGCCGCTTTGCGTATGCGTTGTAGCTGCCGCCGTCTCTGACGCCAGAACCCGGATCATTTCCTGGCCTTCTGCCGCTGAGGACAGCGGCGGCTACAGTTTTATTCGCAGCGCGATCACCTCGCGCAGCATCCGCAAGCTGTCGTGAATGAAATGAACTTTGCTGCCTTCCCGATGATTCCAGCGCACCGGAATCTCGCGGAGGCGCATTCCGGCGCGCTGCGCGAGATAAAGGAGTTCGACATCGAAAGCGAACCCTTCGATTCGCGCCACTTCCAAAATTGGCCGGCAAACCTCGAGGCGAAAAGCTTTGAAGCCGCACTGTGTGTCCCAAAACGGAAGACCGGTCGCAATTCGAACGAGCAGATTAAAAATGCGACCGGCGGTTTCGCGCCGCCATGGCTGGCGGTGACCGATCAAACTCCGATCAGACCGCGCGATCCAAAGGCAAGATCGACATCGTCATCTGCGATCGGCCCGATCACTTTCGGAGTTTCTTCAAGCGGAGTGGAGAGATCCGCATCGAAAAACAGGGCGATCGGTCTTTGCGCCGCCAACAGCCCTTTTCGAACAGCCGCGCCCTTGCCGCGGTTCGGAAAATTTTCAAGTAGACGGGTTTCAATTTTTGCGCCGACTAAGCTTTCACGAGCAATTGTCGACGTCGCGTCGGTCGAGCCATCGTTCACGACGATCAATTCGCTCTCCGGACTAACGCTAACGAGATAATCGAGCGAGGCGCGGATGGTACTGCCGATCCGGGCGGCTTCGTTAAAGCAAGGAATGACAACAGAAAACGCGGGCAACATGAACGAGATGGTTGTAGAGGCGCTTGTGCCAAGCGCCTAGTTAAAAGCGCAACCTGGAAGGTTGCGCTACTTTTCTATTTGTAAATTTCTACAGCGAATTTGCCGTCAAGATCGACATGTCCCCGGTACATGCCAGAGGTATTGAACGGCAGCGCTATATTGCCTTTCGCATCGATCGCAATCACTCCGCCCGCGCCGCCGAGCTTCGCGACTTTATCGAGCACGATTTGCGCGGCCTCCTCTAATTTCATCCCGCGGTACTCCATCAAGGCGGAAATGTCGTGCGCCGCAGTCGCGCGAATGAAATATTCGCCATCGCCGGTGGCCGAGACCGCGCAGGTCGCATTGTTCGCGTAAGTGCCACCGCCAATAATGGGTGAATCGCCAATTCGCCGAGATTCCCTTGTTGATCAAGCGCGACCGCGCCCACCGTGCCATGTCGATCTTGATCGGTAATAATGAATTTTTTTTCACCGACGCCGCTGCTTCTTTCAGCTTTCTTGATTTTCTGGAGCGCGTCCCATCGTTCCTGCGTGAAGAAATATTTTTGATCGACAAGTTGTAGGCCGTTTTCCCTCGCGAAGATTTCGGCGCCTTCGCCATCCATCATGACGTGTCCCGATTTTTCCATGACCAGCCGCGCCAGGCTTACTGGGTTTTTGATGTGCTTTAAACTCGCGACCGTGCCGGCCTTGAGCGTCTTCCCGTCCATGATGGCTGCGTCCAATTCGTTCGTGCCAGCGCTCGTGAAGACCGCGCCTTTGCCAGCGTTGAAATGTGGATCGTCTTCCAGGACGCGCACGGCGGCTTCGGTCGCGTCAAGACTTGAGCCGCCGCGCTTTAAGATTTCATAACCGGCAGCCAGAGCGCGTTCCAAGCCAGCGCGATATTCACGTTCACCTTCTGGTGTCATCTTGCTGCGCTCGATCGTTCCCGCGCCACCGTGAATGACGAGCCCGAACTTTTTCTCGTTAGTTTGCATCATTTGGTTAGTCGCGGGATTTTTCGCGCTGCTTTCCTGAGACCGCGTTTGATTGAATGCCGTTGTGGCCAATAGCGCAACTGCGACAAGGGATTTGGATCGCCAACACACAACTATCGGCAAAACTTTAGACGCCTATCCTCCACGATGTCGAAGGCTTTCATCCATGATTAAATCACCCGGGATTTCGATCTTAATATCCAACGTAAGTCGCGTTTCACATTTTCTTCTTTTCCCGATCGCCAGATGAGGCAACTTGCCGTGACCATGGCCAATACTCGCGCAGATAGTCAAACCCTGCCGGCAAATCCAGTGGAGGTCGTGCAAGGAATCGGTGCCCTTGGCCGCAATTTTCTGCGCGAAGTGGGCAGCATGTTCTGGTTCATCGTTCAAACCTTCGAGGAGACGCTCGAGCGCATCGGACAAGGACGCGTGCCCTTCCGCGCCGCCAGCTTTTTTCGCCATACTGAGCGCGCCGGTGTCGATTCGGTGCCACTGGCCGGACTGGTATCGTTCTTCCTCGGTCTAACGATGGCCTTGTTGACTGGCTACCAGCTACAACGATTTGGGACCGAGCGATTGGTTCCCGGCGTGGTTGCCATCGGCTTTACGCGAGAACTGGGGCCGTTGCTTACCGGTATTATGTTGGCCGCGCGCATCGGCGCCGCGTTTACAGCCGAGCTCGGGACGATGCAGGTCTCCGAGGAAGTCGAAGCGATGAATTGGACCGCTGCGCTTTCTCGTCGCGCCGCGCATGCTGGCGCTATTCTTTCTAATGCCATGTCTTTCCACAGTCTCGAACATCGCGGCCATCTTCGCCAGCAGCCTTGTCTGCAAGGCTTATTTCAGCATCGCGTTTGTCTACTTTCTCGATCTCGTCAAGGACGCGTTGCTCATCCGCGACATCATTACGGGAATATTGAAGAGTCTTATGTTCGGTCTGCTTATCGGCGCGATCGCTTGTTATCGTGGGTTGACGGTCAAAGGCGGGGCGGCCGGTGTTGGAGCATCGACAACATCAAGCGTGGTCACTGCAATTACGACCGTGATCGGGTTCGATACCGTCTACAATATTATCTACACGGTGTTTTTCCCAACATGAGCGCGGGAGATTCAATTATCGCGGAGCTGCGCGAGGTCGAAATGCAGTTCGAGGAAAAAAAAGTGCTCAACGGACTCTCCCTTAGCGTCCGGCCGCAGGATCGTCTTGTCATCATGGGACAAAGCGGCAGCGGCAAGAGCACGATCCTGCGACTGATCCTTGGAATTCTGCAGCCGAGTTCGGGGTCAATTTTCTTCAAGCAGTTCGAAATCACCCGCCTGCGCCGACGCAAATTGCAGGAGGTGCGCCGAAAGATCGGAATGGTTTATCAATACTCGGCTCTGCTCAGCTCGCGCACCGTGCGAGAGAACGTTGCGCTGCCACTTGAGGAACTAACCGATAAATCGCGCGAAGAGATCGACGAAATTGTCGATCAAAAGCTGGAGCTTGTCGGGATGAAGGATTCAAAGGACGGTCTGCCCGCGGAACTAAGCGGCGGCATGAGAAAACGAGTGAGCCTGGCGCGAGCGCTCGTCATGGATCCCGAGCTGATTCTTTTCGACGAGCCCGTGGCGGGTCTCGATCCGGTGATCGCTTCCGTGATCGACGAGTTGATCATCAGCCTGAGCGAAAAATCGAAGATGACATCGATCACCGTAACGCACGAAATGGGGAGTGCATTTCGCATCGGCACGCGAATGGCTATGCTTTATCAAGGCAAAATCATTGAGGACGCCGAGCCCGAAAAATTTAAACAGTCGGCCAATCCGGTGGTCGCTCAATTCTTGAGCGGCAGCACCGAAGGCCCCATTCTGGAAGGAAGCCAAGATGCAATTGCAACGAAATGAAATCATGACCGGCCTTCTCGTGGTCGGCACGCTCGCGGTGATTACGTTCACTCTTATCCTCCTCGGTGCGCCCGGCCTTTTTCGACCGCTCGCCACCTACAAGATTTACCTCGACAACGCCGCTGGAATTAAACAGGGCGCGCCGGTCATGCTCGCTGGTCGTAAGATTGGCCAGGTTCAGAGATTGTATTCGCCGGTCTCAAAGGAAGAAGATCGGCGCGCACAGGAGGCAGCCGACGCGCTGCATCCGCCCGATCCAAACGCGACGCCTATGCCAGCGGACGGCAAGCCGAGATTCGAAGTGCGTATTGACGTTCAAGTGGACATAAGTGCGCTCGTCTATCGCGATGCCAAAACGCGGCTCATGCAACTGGGATTACTCGGCGAAATGGCGATCGATATCACGCAGGGAACAGAAACGTCCGGCCGAGCGCGCGACGGCGAAATGTTCGCCGGCGAGCGCACCCCCGATTTTAGCGAAGCGGCGGCGAAAATGCTGGAGGTGATCAAACCGGTCGCGGCCGAAGCCACTACCACGATGAAGGAACTCGAACAAACAGCGCAAAATATCAATCACATCACCGATGAAAACTCCGAGCTCAATCAAGCTCTCGGCCAGTTCAAAACTTTTAGCGAACACCTTGTCGATCTAACCGCGCCCGACAGCGCGTTTTCCCATTCGCTCACCAACATAGAGCAAATTAGCGATCAATTGGGCAAGAGCGACAATATTCGGGTTAGCTTGCAAAATTTCCGCGAATCGTCACAGAAATTGAAATCGATGATCACCGATCTCGGTCCCGCGGGCGAGAACATCAAAGAATTTAGCGAGACGGTGAAAGCGCAGCCGTGGCGCTTGATCTGGCCGAGCACCAAGAAATATCCGGCAGCCTCGCCCGCAGCCACTCCTGGCGAAGCCACCATCACCGTGCGCAAAAGCACGAAGGCGAAATCAACTCCAACTCCGCGGAACAGACCTCGCTAAGACATTGCTTCTTGTAGGGCATGCAATCCGCTTCCAATCAAGCCTTCTTGGCCAACCGCACTTGAAGAAATTTCAAAATCGCGGCTTCATCGGCGCGAAGATCGACATCTTCGTTTTCGAGTGCCTCTTCGGTCTTCTGCTTTAATCCCTCAATTGAGTTTCCGTCGAGATAAGTTTCGAGAACGGCCGGGTGCACATAACACTTCCGGCAGATCGCTGGGGTATTGCCGAGAATCTTCGCCACCGCGCTGATCGCGTCTTTGACGTTCGCTTTGGCCTCCTTCTTTGTTTCAAAAGCGCCGATAACGTTGAGTGCAATCCCGCTCAGCACGGTTCCCGCCCAGGTCCGAAAGTCTTTCGCGGAGAAATCTTCACCCGTAATTTCGCGCAGATAATCGTTCACATCCTGCGAGGTGATGTCACGTACTTCGCCGTCTTCATCGAGATATTGAAAAAGATCCTGCCCGGGCAGGTCTTGCAGCTTCGAAATTGTTTTCGCGATGCGCTTATCGGTCATCCTCACTTCGTGCATGCGTCCGCTCTTGCCGCGAAAACGAAAATGCACTTTCGAGCCTGTCACATCGACATGTCGATCTTGCATGGTTGTCAGGCCGAACGATTTGTTTTCACGCGCGTATTCCTGATTGCCGACGCGGATGAACGTGCGCTCGAGCAACCGCACTACCGTTGCCAAGATTTTGTTCCGCGGCAGACCCGGCGAAGCGAGGTCTTTACGCACGCGTTTGCGAATTTTCGGCAAAGCCTCCGCGAAGATCACGATCCGGTCGTACTTGTTTTCGTCGCGCACCTCGCGCCAACGCTCATGGTAAAGGTATTGTTTGCGCCCGCGCGCATCGCGACCGGTTGCCTGAATGTGGCCGTTTGCCGAGGGACAAATCCAGACGTCCGTCCAGGCCGGCGGAATGGCGAGATATGCCATGCGCAGCAATCGCTGCTCATCCCGAACCGGTTTTCCCTCGGTATCGAAATATTCGAAGCCGTCGCCTGCGGCTTTGCGTGAATAGCCGGGTTGATTCTCGCTCACGTAACGCAAACCCGCTTCCTCAGCCGCTTCCGCTGATTCGGTGACGATCTTCAGACTGGTAGTCTTCTTCACATTGTCATCCTGAACGGAGTGAAGGATCTCACATTCGAAGCTCGGATCACGCTTCGGTCACGGGATAAGGGAGGAGTTTTTGAGAGGTCCCTCGCTTTCGCTCGGGATGACAATCAGAGAGTTTTATGGTCCGTAACTCTTGGTGAATTTTTTCTTCGACTCGGATTCGGTCGAAGTAATTGGCGGCACTTCCGCCGGAGTAGATGTCGATCTCTCCGGCGCGGCGTGCGGTTCCGGCGCGCTTTCCTTCTCCGACGCAGCCGGTTGGGCGCCTTCGGGCGCTTTCTGGGCAACATCGACATATACCATCTGCAAATTTGAGAGCGCGTTGCGCAGCACAGTCGCTTCTTCGCTCGTCAGGTTTCCGCGCGTTTTCTCCTGAATCATCGCAAGCTGATCGATGAACATTTTCGCCAGCTCCAAGTTCACTTCACCTTCGCCCGTTTTGGGATTCGGGATCTGCCCGAGGAAAAGCGCGGCGTTCTGCGCGTGCATCATGACAAACTCGATGAAACGCTGAGAAAGCTCGCCGCTTTGGGTGCTGGTTCGGACTTCAGCCATGGCTCAATTCTTCTTCGCAGCAGCGGCGGACTCCGGCGGTCGCACCGTCGCTAAAACATACGGTTGCTCGCGAAAATATTTTCCTGCCACGCGCTTGATGTCATCAAGCGTCACCGCTTCGACGTCGTGTTCGAGCGATTTGTAATGATTGAAGCCGAGGCCGTTAAGCTCGTCCAAGGCGCACTGGTAACCGAAGGTGTCGTTGCTTTGGTTGGCGATCTGCTGCTGGCCAATCAGTTTCTTTTTCGCGCGCAATAACTCTTCGCTCGTCAGGCCATCGCTCGCCAGCTTTCGGATTTCTTCCAGCAGCGCTGTTTTTACCGGCTCGATCTTTTGCGGATCAGTCCCGAGATAAAAGGCAAAAAGCCCGGGCACAAGTCCCTGCATTTGGGTCGCGCCGACGTAATAGGCCAAGCCCATTTGTTCGCGAATGCGAATGAAAAACCGAGAGCCGAGATCGCTGCTCGCTTCGTCGATCAGCTCGAGCGCACGTCGATCTTTGCTGAAAATATCCACGCCGCGGTAACCAACCATGATCACGCCCTGGGCTTTCTCTTTCTGGCTCTCGACATTGGCCATTTGGCGTAGAGGCGCCGCCGGATGGGCGTCGGTCAAGGCAAGCACGCCAGGCTTCATCGCGTGCAGCGTTTGCTCTAAAACTTGCTTCACTTCCGCGGCTTTCACGTCTCCGAAAACAGAAATGACGCCGTTTTTGGCCACCAGATAACGATCGCGAAAATCGAGCAGATTTTTTTGAGTCAAACGCGGTACCGAATCGGGCGAGCCGATCACCCGTAGCGCATAAGGATGCTGGCCGAAGAGGGCGGCTCGCAAAATATTGCGGGCGACTGTCGAAGGCTGCTCGTCCTCTTCTTTCAGGCCGGCTAGCTGAACTTCTTTTTCGCGCGCCACCGCTTGTTCCGGCATGGTCGCGTTCAGCAGTACGTCCGAAAGCAAATCAACACCGAGCTTCAAATCGGGCTTGGTGATATGAACCGAAAAACTGCAACTGTTATTGCCTGCGTCGCTGCCAATCGAACCCCCGACAGCTTCGATCTGATTCGCGATCTGCTCCGCCGTCCGCGTTTTTGTTCCTTTGAGCAATACCTTGGCCGTCAATCGTGTGATCCCGTTGGTCTGCGGCGTTTCGGCGAGCAGTCCGCTTCGGAACACGGCGGTCATCGAGATCAGCGGCAGGCGCGCGTCTTCGCGCACGAGAATTCGCAGGCCGTTGGAAAGTTCGAATTTTTGGACTTCGCCGGCATTGACGGGCTGGGCGCCCTCTCCCTTTGCGACCAGTGACCCTTTTGGATTAAGCGAAACAACGGTCAGATTCGCATCGACGAGATACTTGCCCGCGGCCCGTCGAATATCATCGAGCGTCACTTTTTGCACAGCGGCGAGGTAGTCGCGACTGAAATTCAAATTTCGCGTGAGCAGCCAATTCCCTCCGATATCGGAGGCCTGGCCACGCATCGTCGCCAGCGCATCAAGATGATGACTGAGCGAAATTTTCTTTGCCTTCATCAGCTCGTCCATCGTGACGCCGGCTTGCTTCACTTCACCGATGATCTGCAGAATCAAGTGCTGCGCGGCCTCGCGCTTTTTCGGATCGACCGTGGCGTCGACGCCGAGCAATCCCGGATCGCCAGGGGTGTAGGAAAAAGCTGAAACGGCAAAGGCCAGCCCAGCCTCTTCCCGAACCCGCCGATACAAACGCGAGCTGCGTCCATCGCCCAAAATTGTCGAGAGCAGATCGAGCGCGGGAACATCCGGATGTGTGACCTCCGGAATGTGCCAGGCCAGCGAAAGCCGCGTCAGCTCAGTGGCAAATTCATTGTGCACTTCGCGCCGGCCCAATTGCGGCGGCTCCTCGGGAATGAAAATCGGCTTGAGCGACTTTTCGGGATAGGCCTTAAAAAAATCGGCCAGCTGCTGATGTACCTTTTCCGGGTCGACATCCCCCGCCACGATGAAGGTGAGATTGTTCGGAACGTAGCGCGTCTTGTAATACTGCATCACCTGCTCCTGGGTGAGCTGGTTATAAATTTCCATCTGCCCGATGACCGGCAGCCGGTAGGGATGTTTCTGGAAAGCCGTGGCGAAAAGGAGCAGCCCAGTCATTCGATCGGGATCGTCGAGACCCATCGCGAACTCGCGTCGAATCACCTCCTGCTCTTTCAAATATTCCTCGGGTGGCAGAGTTGAATTCATCATCGCGTCGGACAGAATGTCCAACGCGGCGGTGACGCCATCCTTCGGAACATCGATCCAGAAAACCGTGCGATCGAATGACGTGTAGGCGTTGATATAACCGCCCACATCCTGAATTTTTTGCGCGATCGCGTTGGTCGTTCGCGTTTTAGTTCCTTTGAAGAGCATGTGCTCGAGAATGTGTGACAGGCCCGCGCCGAGGCGCTCGTCCTCATCGACACTGCCGGTGGCGCACCAAGCTTGGACGCTCGCCACCGGTGCGCTGTGATCTTCCTGCACGATCACGGTCAAGCCGTCCGGCAGGGCCCATTTTTTCGCGGAGCTTGGCGGAAATGTAATGACTCCGGCCTCGTCGGTCGGCGCGGCTTTCAAATTGGAAGTGCTAAACATAGTTGCGACGATCAACGCCAGAGGCGGCACGAATCGCCTCATAACGGTTTTGGCGCGGGTAAACCCGGCGGAGGCTTTACCGCAATAAGCTTGGCGGGTGCGAACGGTTTCACAAAAGCCTCTTCAAAATCATAAACGCTCTTGAAGTCCTCCATCGAATCTTCCTCCGTCTTTCCGAAAATGCCGGCGCCAATCAGGTTGAAGACCATGTGGCCGACGTCTTCGCAGGAATGGATCCCCCACGAGTCAAACACCGTAATTACCATCGGCCCGAACTCTTTGAGCGCGTATTGCCGCACGCCATCGAGTAATTCCGGGCCGGCCACATGACGCACCGTCGCACCTTTGATTTTCTTCTGTTGTTTCGTCGTGAAATCGAGCGCGTCACGCAAAAAGACATACGCCTCACGCTGATAGCGCGGATCGCTCACTACGATCGAATCGAGAGCTTCGGCAAATCCTATCTTTTGCATCTGGGTAAACAGTAGCGCGCCGCGTATGATAAACAGCAAGCTCCGCCGGAGCAACTATTCGCAAGATCGACAATCGATCGTCTCTTTTTGTTCGACCAGAGCTAGTTTTGAAACTGCTCCTCGATCGAATCGAGATAAACTGAAAGCGCATCCCGCCGCCGCGGCGTTTGCGGCTCGTTCGCCGCTTTCAAATAATCGACGAACACGCCGCTCATGGTCTTCGATTGCGTCGCCTCAAACCAGTTCATGTAATCGTCCACATCGTTCAGTCGCGCGACAATTTCGTCTCGGGTTGTCTTCAAGCGCGCGAAACGCTTCGCCAGACCTTTGCGCTTACCGGCGAGGAGGCGCATCGCGATCTCCTGATATTCCCGCACAATCGGCCGCATGAGCGGATTCGCACGTGCGGCGAGCAAGAGCAAGTCCTGGTTCAATTGAATCACTGTCAGGCGCTCAGCAGGTGAAATCTTTCGCTGGTAAAGATCTTCCAGCGGAATTCCGTCGGTTGACGGCCCGGCCTTCGTCTTGCCGCGCAATAGTTTGTCAAGACGACGCTCGGTTTCACTGAATGTAAGCAATTGATAATTCTGCGCCGCGTTCAGTTCCGCCACACTTGATCGCCAGGTTTTCTCTGCATCATCGCCCAATACCGGAAACTGTGTCTTCAAATCAGCGAACGGGTCGTTGGAGGCGCGCGACAGATTATCGATGTAGCGCGCCAGCCTCGGACGCCCATCGACTCCATCGACAATCAACTGCACAAGCACCAGCGAGTAGGCGCGATAAAGCAGGCGCGCTGGCGAATCGAGCAAGGACGGGCGCTGCCGCAGAAATTCTTCCAGCTTCACGATTTTGTCGGACAGGAGAACGGCTTCCACGAGTGGCGCGCGGTCCCGGCCGGGCGCGAGCGCCAGCACTCCGTCGAGTAACCACTCCGGCGGACCCACGTAGGTCGTGCCGGGGGCGATATCCGGTTGCTGGCGATAAATCATTTCCAACAGAATCGCGCGCAGCAGTTCACGCTCGACCAACGAGCCATCGAAAGTTGATGAGATGGTCAGATCCAGCTGCAGTTTCAGGCCAAACCCGGTCTGGCTGAAATGCAACGCGGCCGGCGGTATTTCCGGCAAGCTCGCCTGCGCTAGTTGCAAATTAACGACGATGGGAGTTTTCCACCCATCCTGTTTTTGGAGAAGCGTGAGGAGGTTGCCCTTTGTCGCTTCGGCCAAATCGGAAACTGCGCCACGCAATTTCGCATCGGCACCGTAGACGATGAATTGTCGCGACGGACTTACACTGCGTTCCGGCGGCCCGGCCAGCAGCGCCCCCTGTGCGAGTAAGATCGACAGGATCGAGCTGAAAATCGCCAGGCGGTTCATGTTTCCCGAAAAGTGAATGATACCCGACATGCGAGGACGCCGGCGAGCCGGAAATGGAGCGAGTTTTCTCTCTTGCGCAGCGTAAAAATGCGACTTTGGCGGCTCGAAGGTGTATAATTCGTAGAAACCCCAAATATCTATGAATGCAAAACGTGTAGTTTTCCTAAGCTGCGTTGTCGCGTTGGTATTACCCGTTTCAGTGGCAACTGGTCAGCACCGCCGTGGCGTCTACTCCCAAGTTGGCTCGATGCCAGTTCGAAGCGCACCGACGTTTACCCGTAGCGCACCATCGGGAACATTCCAAAACTGGAGTGGCCAAAACTGGAGTGGCCAAAACTGGAGTGGCCAAAACTGGAGCGGTCGAAATTGGAGCGGCGATTGGCGGCATCATCGATTCTCTCGTGACCGATTCATCTTTTTCGACACGTTTGGTTTTCCCTTCTCCTACGGGTATCCCTATTACGGTTACTACCCTTACGGTTATTACGGTTCCTATCCCTACGATTACTACGGCTACGGCTATGACCCCTACGGGTACGATTATTATGGCGGGTCCGCTTACGGATACGGATATCAAGGATACGGCTACAGCAATCGTTACCGCGAAGGATCTTCGGTGGTAGAACTGCAGCGCCGGCTGGCTCGCGCAGGCTACTACCATGGTGCTATTGATGGAATTATGGGACCGGCAACGCGACGCGCGTTGCGCGCATACGAACGCACCCACGATCAGCGCGGGTACGGCATGACCGATCGCTACTAGTTTCTCAGCACAATCGGACTCGCCTGGCCCTACGTTCGATTGTCGATCTTTCGGTTGGTTGGCCGGCGGGCTCAGGGTGAAAAGGGGAAGTCCGCCGGTCGTTCTATTGTGATGGAGCGCTCAGTAGAGCGCCCTTTTCGTGAAATTCGATTGCGCTCATCTTTGCGACTAATTTGCGCTCCCGCTCGAGCGCGGACCAGAGATCGGCAAAAATTGAGTCCATCACCTTCATGATCTCTGGATGAATGGGGAGCCGGCCGATGGTGCCACCTTTGTTTGATGCGGCGATTTTCCCTTCCTTTAAATTGATCGCAAAAGAGCAGCTGCTGTAGAGCGAATAACCAAACAGTGAACGCTCGGCGATAATTGTGACGCGGCCTTCGCCGAATCCGATGATCGCGCGCTCAAACTCGAGCAACGGCTTGTTTAAGGACTTCTGCTTACTTTTAAGCGCGGAGGCGAGATAAGCGTTTACCTGTTCCTCCGTGTACTGAAGCTGAGCCGGCCGGTGATAAGTAATCGCATTCTCCAGTTCCAGGCTGATCTGTGACGGCAGGAGCAGAGCTTTTACCGGCGGAGGGACATCCAGTGGCAAAATCATTTGCACGACCGCGGCTGTCGCGCACGCGCCCACTATCAACTTACCGAACCTGAAAGACAGATGGCGAAGCTTCGCGCGCTGTGGATCGAAAAACGTGCGCATGCGTTTGCGCGTTTCGTCGGGGCGCTCCTTGGGAATGCTGATCGCGGAGCGATCAAGCCGCGCGCCGCAGTTATGACAGTAAATGCGCTCCAGCTCATTTTCATGCGCGCACTCGGAACAAACCAACTTGGTCATTCGGTCGGTTCTTTCCCTGGCTTGTTCGTTTTTGTCGATGCTGCAGGTAACGGTTTGGCGGTTGTCTCCTTGACTGCGGGCGATTTTTCTCCGGTGACGACAGACGTCGCAGGCGCGTCCTTTTTCGCCGCTTCTTTGTACGCGCTACTTCGATAATCAGTGACGTAGAAACCAGAGCCTTTGAAAATCAGACCAGCTCCAGTGCCAAGAAGGCGCTTCACTTTTCCATGTCCCCACTTGGGCAGGCGGCAAAGCTCTTTCGGGCACTCGCGGAATGGCTCATCCCGCATTGATTGAAACGCCTCGAAGGTCTTGTCGCACTTCGCGCAGGAATACTCGTAGGTGGGCATGACGGCAGAAAGATCGACGGCAAAGAGACGGTCGAAGTCTGCATGAAACCAAGCACAATTCAAGCCGGAGGGACGTGCGAGATCACTGATCAAAATCGATGATTTATTCTCGCCGCGCCCGCCGCTTCCTTGACTTCAAACTACACGAAGGGTAAATGCTTTCTTCGAAATTTTTCCGACTGTGACTTGTTCAATTTTTGGTGTTTTTCGGCGTCTTTGCTGCGTGATTGCGATGCTGCTTCTCGGTGCATGTGAAGAGAGCGGGCCACCGGTTCAATATCTCGGGGGCGCCGCCGGCTTCGGTCCGAGCGGTGCACCGCAGGACACGGTCTCATATTGGGACGGCGATGGAATTGGAGGAAAACCGTCGGTGAAAATCAGTCTCGGAGAGCAGCGCGCCTATTTTTACAAGAGCGGGCTGCTCGTCGGCATCTCGCAACTCTCCACTGGGCGCGAAGGACTTATCACGCCGGCCGGTCACTTCTCCATTATCCAAAAAGATATCAACCACGTCTCGACCAAGTACGGCGATTTCGTGGATGACGCCGACAACGTGGTGAAGGCGAATGTTTCGGTTGACGAGAAAAAACCGCCTGGCACGCATTTTAAAGGTGCACCCATGCCTTATTTTATGCGGATCGTCGATGGCGTCGGCATGCACGCGGGTTATTTGCCGGGCTATCCCGCCTCGCACGGCTGCATCCGCATGCCTGAGTTCATGGCGGAAAACTTTTTCAAGACTGTTTCGACCGGAACGCCGGTCACTATTACCAACTGAGGTGGATTGAGCAGTCCCCTGCTCGACGTTAATTAATGCGCCTTCGACGCCAGATTTAACATCGCTTGCGGTGCGGCCGATCCACCTTTGAAGTCGGCGCACTTTCGGCGAACATTCGCCGTGGAAAAATCTCGCGATCTCCTGACGCTTTCCGCCGATTCCGAGCCGATTGCCCACCAGCTGCGCGATATCGTGAGTGGAAAGCGGCCGGTTTTGTTCTCGCATGTCATGAAGTCAGCCCAGCCATTTCTCGTCGCTTCGCTCGCATGCAAGATCGACCAGACGATTTGGGTCTTCTGCTCGAGCGTTCACGCGCAGGAATTGCTGCACGAAAGTTTGCTTAACTGGCAGCCCGACGCGCTTTTCCTGCCGGAAGCAGAATTTGGCGCGGTCGAAAATATTTTGCCGGACCCGGAGATCGCAGCCGAACGTCTCGCGTTATTTTCTTTGCTCGAGCGCGGCGCCGGGCCGCACCTCATCGTCGCGACCCGCGCCAGTCTCGATCAAGCCGCGCCCAAACCTGGCGTTCTCGTTTCCGCTTCCATTCAACTTCGACGTGGCACGACGCAAAAGATGGAGCGCGTTCTTGAGCAGGTCGCTGACGCCGCTTACGAACGGGTCGCTCAAGTAACGACGCGCGGACAGTTCGCCGTCCGCGGGGGGATTGTCGATCTTTATTCGTGGCAGGCGACCCTGCCGGTGCGAGTTGAATTCTTCGGGGACGAAATCGAATCCCTGCGCGAGTTCGATATCGATACTCAGACCTCGGTCCGCGATCTAAACTCGATCGATATCCTGGTTGGAGCGGCGGACGATCAAAATGGCATGGTGCGCGATTACATCGCTAGCGATCATCTCAAGATCGACATCGAGCCCGCAGAAATATCCGACGCGCACATTCAACTCAGCGAAAGCTGGATTGAAAGCGGCCCCGAAGATTTTAGCGGCGCGTTTCAGGATTGCGAAGTCGGAGAGTTCGCGATTGGCGATCTCATGCTGGTGGAAGCAAAACGCGCACAGTTTGTTGCGCGGTTGAAGCAATGGCGCGCGGAGAAGGCAAAGATCGTCATTTACTTCCAGACCGAAGGCGAGATCGAGCGTTTCCGTGAGATCATGGGCGAGCAAGCCGCGCTCAACGATGTCGATCTTGTCGAAGGCACGCTGGCCCGCGGATTTTGTTTTCCCGCGGCCAACCTCGTCGTGCTATCGGCTGCCGAATTATTCGGGCGATTCGCCGCGCATGGCCGCCGGCGATTGCGACGTGCCGAACGCCATCGCGTGCAAATCGATTTCAGCGAATTGATCGAGGGAGATCTGGTCGTGCATCTGGAGCACGGCGTTGGACGTTTTCTTGGCCTTCAAAAATTGCCTGTAGGGCAGGCGCCGCGCCTGCCGAACGCTGATGCTATCGGCCAGGCCAGCGATTCGCGCGCCCTACAAAATCGAGCACAAGAAGTTCTCGTCCTCGAATTTGCCGACGAAGCGAAACTCTACGTGCCGCTCGAACAGGCCTATCTCGTTTCGCGCTACGTCGGCGTCGGGAAAAAATCTCCGCCGCTCAGTTCGCTTGGAGATGCGAAGTGGGCGCGCGCGAAGAAAAACGCCGCCGCATCTATTCTCGATTACGCCGGCAAAATGCTTGCCGTGCAAGCCGAGCGCGAAACCCATCCCGGCCACGCATTCAGTCCCGATACCAAGTGGCAGGCCGAGTTTGAGCATTCGTTTCCGTTCCATGAAACGCCCGATCAAATGAAAGCGATCGTCGACGCGAAGATCGACATGGAAAAGCCGCGGCCAATGGACCGCTTGATCTGCGGCGATGTCGGTTTCGGCAAAACCGAAGTCGCCATTCGCGCCGCGTTCAAGGCGGTCATGGACGGCAAACAAGCAGCGGTGCTGGCGCCGACCACCGTTCTCGCCCAGCAACATTTCGAAGTCTTTCGCCAGCGCATGCTCGACTATCCGGTGCGGATCGAAATGCTCAGCCGCTTCCGATCGCAAAGCGAACAAAAGAAGATCCTCGATCTTTTGCGTAAAGGCGGCGTCGATATCGTGATCGGAACGCACCGGCTAATCTCCGGAGACGTCGCTTTCAAAGATCTCGGGCTGGTTGTGATCGACGAGGAGCAGCGCTTCGGCGTCTTGCACAAGGAAAAATTCAAAGAGCTTTTCAAAGTTGTCGATGTCCTGACTCTTTCGGCGACGCCAATTCCGCGCACGCTCTATCTTTCGTTGGTCGGCGTGAAAGACATGTCGACGATTGAGACGCCGCCGCTCAATCGGCTGCCGGTGGAAACAGTCGTCTGCGGTTACGACGAGCGAATCATTCGCGATGCGATCAATCGTGAACTCGAGCGCCAGGGCCAGGTTTTCTTTTTGCACAACCGCGTCCAAACTATCGAACGGGCGTGCGACCGCATTGTCGATCTTTGCCCGACTGCGCGGGTGGAGATCGGCCACGGCCAGATGGACGCGGAGCAACTCGAAGCGGTCATGGCGCGGTTCGTTGCCGGAAAAATCGACGTGCTCGTCTGCACGACAATTATCGAAAGCGGCCTCGATATTCCGAACGCCAACACCATCATTATCGACCGGGCGGACCGATTTGGTCTGGCCGATCTTTATCAATTGCGCGGCCGTGTCGGTCGGGCCGAGCACAAAGCCTACGCTTATTTGCTCCTCCCGCGCGAGATGATGACAATCGGCGCCGCCCGCAAACGGATCAACGCGATCAAGCAATACAGCTCGTTAGGCGCGGGTTTTCGGATCGCGATGCGCGACCTGGAGATCCGCGGGGCGGGCAGTATTCTTGGCACGGCGCAAAGCGGCCACATCATGGCCGTCGGTTTCGACCTTTATTGTCAGTTGCTCAAGCAGGCGGTGGCCCAACGCAAAGGCGAAAAATTGCGCCTCCGACTCGATGTCGATCTTCGGCTGAATTTCGTGGCGACAAATGAAGCGGAATTCGTTCACCTCGAGCTCAAAACATGCGTGCCGGCATTTATCCCTACTGATTTTATCGGCGAAGCCAGTTTGCGCATTCAGGCCTACCGCCGCATCGCGGAAATAACGGCGCGCGATCAAGCCGAGAGCCTGAGCCGCGACTGGCGCGACCGTTTTGGCCAATTCCCGCCCGCAGTTGACAATTTGTTCCTTCTCACCGAAATCAAGCTCGCTGCCGCCGAGGCCGGCATTAGTCGCGTGGAAGTACGTGAGGACAAATTAATGCTGACGCGGCGCGGGGATTTTATACTTGTCGGTGGCAAATTTCCCCGTTTAGTGGCCGGTAGAGTCGAGCAGCGTCTCAGGGAAATTCAGGAGCTGATCAAGAAACTATGAAGCGGATGATCTGTCGTTTTTCGGTCGTGTCGCTGGCAATTTTTGGCCTGGCAATGTCGCCGCTTTGCCGCGCTGCCTTTGCCGCGGAACCGGAAGTGGTCGACGGCATTGCCGCGGTCGTGAATGGAGACGTGATCACCTACTCGGAAGTCCGTGCTTTGTCCTCGCCACGCGAAAAGTTATTGCGTTCGCAGTACGGCGGTGACGAACTTGTGAACAAAATCAAGGAAACGCGGCAAGCCTCGCTCCAAGACCTGATCGATCGTCAGCTCATCATCCAGGCGTTTAAGAAAGACAGCTACCAGGTTCCAGATCACTATGTAGAGGAGCGGCTGCA
This sequence comes from Verrucomicrobiota bacterium, assembly GCA_003219995.1. Taxonomy (GTDB): domain Bacteria; phylum Verrucomicrobiota; class Verrucomicrobiia; order Chthoniobacterales; family UBA10450; genus UBA10450. Next base: position 3,085 of record QHRC01000071.1, on the reverse strand, counting down.
CGAAATCATCCAGGAATCATTCGGTGGCGACCGCAATACTTTTATCAAAACGCTCGAAGCCCAAAATTACACGTTGGGCGAATTCAAAAAATTGGAGACCGAGAGAATGATCGTGCAGGCGATGCGGAGCAAGAACGTGAAGCGAAACATGATCGTTTCTCCCACGAAAGTCGAAGAATATTACAAGGCGCACCGCGACGAATTTACGTCCAAGGAACAGGTCAAGCTTCGCATGATCATGATCCCCAGCCATGCCGATAGCGGCAACTCCGCCGCGCAGAAAGGGATGGTCGAGGAAATCCTCGGAAAGCTGGCGAGCGGCGCCGACTTCGCCGGCACCGCGCAGATTTATTCCGAGGACAGCACCCGCGATCAGGGCGGCGACTGGGGTTGGATCGAACGCAAGACGCTGGCGGCTCCGCTTGAAAAAATCGCGTTCAATCTGCCAATCGGAAGAATTAGCAACATCATAGAATTTTCCGGCAATTATTACATCCTCAAAGTCGACGAGAAACGTGGCGGCCAGACGCGCTCGCTCGCTGAAGTTCGGCCAGAGATTGAGAAACAATTGATTCAACTGGAAGCGCAACATTTGCAGGAACGCTGGCTGGCCAGCTTACGCTCGAAAGCGTACATCCGGACTTTCTGAATTGTCGATCGCAAGATCGACAATCACTCGTGCTCGATTTGTATAAGATTCGATTACGATCACGAGCATGAGCGCGAGCAAGAAACTGCGCCTCGGTATCACACTTGGCGATTGCGCCGGTATCGGACCGGAGATTGTCGATCTTGCACTGAAGTCGGGACTCCTTTCCGATTCTGCTGGACACAAGGTCATCGGCAAATATCCCGATTGCTCGTTAGGCAAACCGACCATCGAGACTGCGCATGCGGCCGCGGCGGCGTTGGAGGAAGCGGTCACCCTCGCGCGGCGCGGTGAGTTGGACGCGGTTGTTACCGGCCCCGTTCACAAAGCACGAATGTACAAAGCGGGTTTCAAATTCGCGGGCCAGACTGAATTCTTTGCTGAACGCTGCGGCGTGAAAGATTTCGCTATGTTGTTAACAGGCGGCAAAATCACGGTTGCACTCGTCACCACGCACATTCCATTAAGCGAAGTTCCAGGTGCGCTCAAGCAAACCGAAATCGTTCGCGTTGGCCGGCTGCTCGTCGATTTTCTCCACTGTCGATCTAGTAAAGCGCCGCACATTGCTGTCGCGGGTTTAAATCCACACGCCGGCGAATCCGGCAAACTGGGCCGTGAAGAAATCGAAATCATCGAACCGGCGGTTGCAGAGCTCTCCGCAATCCGCAATAAACGCCGGTCCGGCTCGGACCAATCCGCAATTTTTGAGGGCCCGCTTTCGCCCGATACAATTTTTCATCGGGCAGCCGAAGGCGAATTCGATGCCGTTCTTTGCATGTATCACGATCAAGGTCTCATTCCGCTGAAATTGCACGCGTTTCATGACGGAGTGAATGTGACCCTAGGTTTGCCATTTCCGCGCACCAGCCCCGATCACGGCACCGCCTTCGCCATCGCCGGAAAAGGACTCGCGCGGCCGGAAAGCATGATCGCGGCAATCAATCTCGCGGTGGAACTCGCAAACAGGCAGAAACCTTCTCCCAAATAGTAATTGCCCTGCTCGTGCTCAACCTTTTCGATTACGATTACGAGCATGATCACGAGCAGGAGTAGGATCGACAAGTACATCTCGGTCTTCAACATCGGGCTCCAGAACACGTTCGTGTATCGCTGGAATTACTTTCTGCGTGCGCTCTTCGGATTGATCCCGCTGGCTGGCACCGTCTTTCTTTGGCGCGCGATCTTTCACGAGCGCGGCGGCGGCCTGCATGGCTACGACTACGGCTCGATGATTTATTATTATTTGCTCGCACTCCTGGTCAGCAACCTCGTCACGCCCACCGAAGACGAATGGCAGATCGCAGCCGATATTCGTGAAGGCCAGATCAACTCTCTCCTGACCAAACCGATGAGCTATCTCAGCTATCGACTCAGTATTTTCTTGAGCGGCCGCCTTGTTTATACCGCTGTCACGTTGCCGCCCATCGCCCTCATCTTTATTTATTTCCGGCACTACATCGCGCTGCCCAATCATGTCCTGACCTATATCTATGCCTGTTTGTCAATGGTAATGGCGGCGTTCATGCAGTTTTTCATCACCTACAGCCTGGCCATGATGGCCTTCTGGATCCTGGAAATCTCCACCATCGTCTTCATCGTTTACTCGTTTGAATACTTCCTCGGCGGCCAAATGTTTCCCATCGACATAATGCCGGTCGGAATCCAGGCGGTGATGAAGTGGCTGCCGTTTTATTACGAACTTTTTTGTCCAATCGCGATTTTTCTCGAACGACTCCGCGGCCCGGCTTTAGCAGAGGCGCTCGCCATCCAGACTGGCTGGTTGTTTGTCACTTGGGCCGCTGCCCGCGCCATGTGGAAACGCGGGCTCGGCCATTATCAAGCCGTGGGCGGCTGATGTTCTAGCTGCCGCTGTCCTCAGCGGCAGAAACTGCGGGATAACTTCATCCAGGTACGCGCCCGAAACGGCCGCAGCCACAACCCGCAGGCCGATTATTTCAACGTCAGTAATCCAGCTGCTTTCCAGGCTTTGAAGCCGCCAGCGAGCGACCGCACATTTCTGTAGCCCATTTTTTGCAAGCTCTCCGCCGCGAGCGCGGAGCGACCGCCACCGCCGCAGTGACAAATGATGGTTGTGTTCAAGTCGGGAAATTTTTCTTCCACTTCGAGCTCGATTGTTCCGCGGCTGAGATGCGTCGCGCCTGCAATATGTTCTTCATCCCATTCATCGTCCTCCCGAACATCGACAATCATTGCCTCGCCGTTTTTCAATTTGGCAGCGGCGTCTTCGGGCGAAATTTCGGTGATGTTCCTTTTTGCATTCGCGACCAGCTTTTCGAAACGTGTGTGTTTCCCCATATCAGTTAAAGGTAAGGATGGCTCTCCGAGCCGTCCGAGTTATTTAACGCCTCATATAAGATGATTCGACGGACGCCTCGGAGATGCGTCCCTACCTATTCGTAACGCAACGCGTCAATC
>QHRC01000180.1 GCA_003219995.1 Verrucomicrobiota bacterium | reverse complement strand
CTGCCATTCGGATAGGTGCCGCCATCCAGGTCCGACTCGTCGGGATAATCGAGGAACGGAATAGTCACCCGCGGTTGGTTGTCTGGCACCAGCACGTAATTCATCTCGTAAAATGGACGCAACGTTTGCCGGCTCGACGACAAATCGGCTTTGATCTGTGCGATCATCGCCGCCGAGTTCGACAACAGCGGCCGGTGCGAAATGTCTTCGTTCCAGGGATTCGTCACCGGAAAAATTTGCATCGCCGAGACGATCGCGTCGGCTTGTGGCGTATTGAACAAGGTCGGCGTAGTCACGCTTGGCGCCGGCCCGAGAATGCGTCCCTCCTGGTTGATGCGCTCCGCCTGCGCCGCAAATGCGATTGTCGATGTTACAAGCAAGGCGACGCCTTGCTTCCATTCCCTGCCTACCCCTGTGATTGTCATCTGATTTCTGTGTCTCCGACCTGTGATCTCTGACCTTTGTTTTCTGATTTGTAGCGAAGAAGCTGGTCCTAATTTGCAGCAACTTTTGCACCTTTCGTCGTTGCATGATCGACATTGTCGAGGTGGAGCAGCCGCTTCGCGGGCGATCTTAACCAAGCAGGGAATATCTCGCCGAGACGTCCGTCGAATTCCGCCGGAGTGCACTCGTCTCGAGTGCTAACACCAGTCCAGCCCGGATCGAAGCATTAACGTTGAGCGGGATCGGCTATAACCAGTAACCGACGATCTATTATGCGAACTCAGTTCGCCGCTTTGCTTTCCATGCTGAGAACGACTCGGAAGCGCGCTTTGCCGCTCATCATCCGTTCGTAAGCTTCACTCGCTTTCTCCAGTGGGAAGATTTCATTCATCGACTGCACGCCGGCCAGCGCGCTGAACTTGAGCGTATCCTGCGAATCAATCGACGTGCCGGAATACCAGCCCTTCACCGACCGCTGACCGCTGATGAGCAGAATCGGATCGACGGAAAGTGGGCCGGCCGCACCGATCACCACCAGCACTCCGTTCGGGCTCAGTCCGCCAAGCACTGCGCTCATCGCATCGGCATTGGTCACAGTCGCAATCACAACTTTGGCGCCGCCCAACTTCATGAGTTCCGCAGCGGGATCTTTTTCCTGACTGTCAACGTAATGGACCGCCCCCAACTTTTTCGCGAGCGGCCCCTTGTCCTTGCCGCGCGCGATCGCCACCGTTTTGAAACCCATTTTCGCCGCGAACTGCACTCCGAGATGACCAAGTCCACCGATTCCGAGCACCGCGACTACATCGCCAGGTCTCGCGCTGCTGTTGCGCAGCGCATTAAACGTCGTGATCCCGGCGCACATCAGCGGCGCGCTTTCGACCGAAGACAAATCCTCCGGCACCGACGCCAGCGCTGTCGCCGGAGCTGTCATGTACTCAGCGTAACCGCCATCGAATGAAATCCCGGTGGTCAGCAGCGCCACCGAACAGGCAAAGAAATCGCCGCGCCGGCAGTGATCGCAATGCCCGCAATGTCCAGCATGCCAGCCCACGCCGACTCGTTGACCCGATTTCCACTCCGCAACATCCGCGCCAAGCGCGTCAATTACTCCGATGACTTCATGTCCGGGAATTCTCGGGTATTGAATACCCGGCCACGTCCCATCTTTGACTAATGAATCGCTGTGACAGATGCCACAGGCGTGGATCTTGATCCGTACCCACCTCGCCTGTGGCTCCGGAATTTCCCGTTCGACTATTTCAAACGGTCCCTTCGGCTTAGTGACCTGCACCGCACGCATTTTTTTCGCCATAATTTTTCTATCGTTCTCTTCCTCCGAAAAAACAACATGAATGCCAGTTCGGTGACGCGATGCTAGAATTGATTTCCAAATTCCATGAAGACGCCGGCTTTCATCCGCGTTCGTTGCGTCGTCGTCGGTGGCGGACCGGCTGGAATGATGAGCGGTTACTTGCTGGCGCGCGCCGGTGTGGACGTGGTCGTGCTGGAGAAACACGCCGATTTCAACCGCGATTTTCGCGGCGACACCATTCATCCTTCCACCCTCGAGCTCATGCACGAGCTCGGGTTGCTGGAGGAGTTTTTCAAGCTGCCGCATCAGGAACTGCGCGAGATCCGAGGAAATTTCAACGGCCACGCCGTCCCGATCGCGGATTTCTCGGGTCTGGGCACGCGCTGCAAATTCATCGCGTTCATGCCGCAATGGGATTTTCTGAACTTTCTTTCGGCGCACGCCAAACGCTTCCCCACGTTCGCGCTCCACATGCAACATGAAGTTGTCGATCTTATTTTTGAAAACGGTCGCGTCGCGGGTGTGCGCGCGAAAACTCCGGATGACGAACGCGATTTTCTCGCTGATCTCGTCATCGGGGCCGACGGCCGGCATGCCATCACGCATACGCGAGGTGAATTCGAGCTCTGCGATTTTGGCGCACCGATCGACGTGCTCTGGATGCGCCTTTCCAAGCGCGACAGCGATCCCAAGCAATCGCTCGGATTCTTTCGCCACGGGAAGCTCCTCGTTTTGCTCGACCGCGGCGATTATTTTCAAGTCGGTTTTGTCATTCCAAAAGGTGGCTTCGACGAGATGAAGCCGCGCGGCCTGGGCGCATTGCATCGCGACATTGTCGAACTCGGCCCCTTTCTCCAGGACCGAATCACAGAGCTGGACGATTGGTCGAAAATCAAATTGCTCACCGTCCAGATCAACCGGCTGAGACACTGGGCCCGCGAAGGTCTGCTCTGCATTGGCGACAGTGCGCACGCCATGTCGCCGGCCGGAGGCGTCGGGATCAACCTCGCCCTGCAGGATGCCGTCGCGACCGCGAATTTGCTGGCGGCGAAGTTAAAAACCGGACCTGTCTCACTGGCGGACCTTGAGCAAGTGCAAAGGCGAAGGGAATGGCCGGTGCGCCTGATTCAGCGCATGCAGGTCTTCATTCACCGCCGCATGGTTACCGGGCGCTCCTCCGGCAGCGGTGATTCGTTGCCATTCATCGGCCGCCTTTTCAAATGGTTCCCGCTTCTGCGCGCGTTACCCGCGCGCTTCATCGGCCTCAGTCCACGTCCCGAGCACATCCGCTCGCCGGACAATTGGACGTTAAATGTTAGACGTACCGCCGAACCTTCGGCTGGTGCGCATCGTTAATCTCAAATATCATGATGGAAGGAATCTCATGCCGTCCGAATCCGTGCCAGATATGAAATTGGAAATCGGGCATGTCCTTTTCATCGACATCGTTGGTTACTCGAAGCTGCTTATCAATGAGCAAAGCGAGCAGCTGCAAAAATTGCGGGAGATCGCGCGCGCGACCGAGCAATTTCGCGTCGCCGAAGCAGAAGGCAAATTGCTGCGTTTGCCGACGGGCGACGGTGGCGCACTCGTTTTTAGCGATAGTCCGGAAACGCCGGTCGCGTGTGCGCTGGAAATCAGCAAGGCGCTAAAGAATTATCCTAACCTCCGTGTCCGGATGGGAGTCCACAGCGGGCCGGTCAAAGAGGTCACAGACTTAAATGAACAAGCCAACATCGCCGGAGCGGGCATTAACATCGCTCAACGGGTGATGGATTGCGGCGATGCCGGGCACATTCTGTTGTCCAAACGCGTCGCCGATGACCTCGAACAATACGGGCGGTGGCGGCCGCTGCTGCACGATTTGGGAATCTGCGAAGTTAAACATGGGGCAACGCTCGGCATCGTTAACCTCTACTCGAATGAAATTGGCAATCCCGAGACTCCAAAAAAATTCAAGCGCGAGGAAGCTGGCGAGAAGAA
>QHRC01000179.1:4416-4964 GCA_003219995.1 Verrucomicrobiota bacterium | reverse complement strand
AGATAGATGTGAAATCGCGCAACTCTACGTCGGAGCCGCGATAATCCGCGCTGTTGGAAAAGCCATAGGAAACTGCCTGCGGACAAGATTTACATAGACGCGTCGTGTTCTCGTCATCGGCATTATAAAAAACCGTTCCGCTGGTTTGCTCGATGAGCTGAGCAAAAACTTTTTCGATCGCGGCAAGATCGGCGTAAAAGTCGAGATGCTCCTCTTCGACATTCAAGATGAGCGTGTGTTCCGGATGAAAACAACGCAGTGTTCCATCGCTCTCGTCGCCTTCCGCCACAAAATATTCGCCGCGCGGGTCCCAGTGCGCATTGCTGCCAAGGATCGGAATCTCCGCGCCAACGTAATGCGACGGATGCAGCCCGCCTTCACGCAGAACATGCGCGGCCATGGCCGAGGTTGTCGTTTTGCCATGCATGCCCGCGATGAGGATGCCTCGCTTGCCATGTATTATGGCAGCGAGCGCTTCCGCGCGGCGCAGCGTCGGTTTTCCCGCGTCACGTCCGCCAGCCAGGACCGGGTTGTCGATCTTGATCGCT
>QHRC01000179.1:3820-4372 GCA_003219995.1 Verrucomicrobiota bacterium | reverse complement strand
GAGTCGCTGCAAACGATCAGTTTCCTGAGTGCTAACTTTATCCGAACCACTGACTTCGTGCCCGAGCTCGAGCAAGAGGGCAGCCAGGCCGCTCATTCCGCTCCCAGCTACGCCGACGAGATGGATTTTGTGCCGCTCGCGCGTGAACAGCTTTGCCAGGTCGAGCTCAAGCGCCGCGGTCATGGTTCGTATACCTCTCCATCGTTGCAACGACGCGGTTCGCCGCATCTTTCGGCGCGAGGCGCGAACAATTTTCAGACATCCGCCGAAGTTTCTGCGTGTCACCAATCAATTCCTTGATTTTGCGCGCCAGCACATCGCCCGAGATCTCCGATTCCTTCAAGAGAATAGCCCCGCCCGCGCACACGAAAATTTCCGCGTTGCGCGTTTGATGATCGTCCGCGGCGTAGGGAAATGGAATTAACATTCCGGGCAAAGCGAAAGTGGCGAGTTCGGCCAAACTGGCCGCGCCGGCGCGCGCAATAGCTAAATCGGCCGCGCTGTACACTTCCTCCATCCGGTGGTGAAAGGCGGCGACAAAGGCCGGAATAT
>QHRC01000179.1:0-3763 GCA_003219995.1 Verrucomicrobiota bacterium | reverse complement strand
TGAAAAGGGGCGCCGTGCAATAGGGGCAGCGATTTGATCAAAGCCTGATTGATCCCGCTCGCGCCCTGGCTTCCGCCCATCACGAGCAAAGTAGTGAGATCGTCGCGTAAGCCAAGTTTTTGCCGCGCAACAGGTCGATCTATCCGGCGGAGTTCGTTCCGAATCGGCGTGCCAGTGACTTCGGTGCGCACTTTCGGAAAGAAAGGGGCGCATTCCTTAAAGCCAAGCAGAACAACACGCACTATTCGCGCCGTCAGCCGATTCGCTTTTCCAGGGACCGCGTTCGATTCGTGAATAAAAGTCGAAACCCCGCGCATGCGCCCAGCCAGGACGGGAGCGGTCGAGGTGAAACCGCCCATACCGAGGACAACCTGCGGTTTGAATTTGCGATAGATGGAGCGGCAAAGCGAGAGGCTCTCGCCAAACCGCCTGACGAACCCGAAGATCACGGGCGAAAATGGCGAAGGCAATCCGACGGTGGGCAATTTTTCAAATCGAAAATTCGCGCCCTCGGAAAGGGCGAGCGCATCAATTTCCTTTTCGGAAATCAAGAGTATGACTTCATGGCCGCGGTCGCGCAGGACTTCCGCCACGGCGATGCCGGGGAAAAGATGTCCGCCGGTTCCGCCACATGCAATCACTGCGTTCATGAAAGTTGATTGTCGATCTTGCGATTAAATGCGCGGCGTCATCCGGACCTGCATCGAGGCCGCTCTTCTTTGCACCGGCTCGAGCACGCCTTGGCGATAAATATTGAGGAGCAAACCAATCCCGAACAAACAGCTGACCAGATTGGAACCGCCGTAGCTGATAAACGGGAGCGGCAGACCTTTGTTGGGCAAAAGAGAAGTGGCAACGCCAATGTTGACCGCCGCTTGTACGGCGAGCAGCGAAACAATGCCGCAGCCAACCAGTAGGCCGAAACGGTCTTTTGCGTGCAGCGCGATCATCATTCCGCAAACGATGATGACCACGAACAAAAAGACAACGAGCAAACTAACGCGCAAGCCAAGCTCTTCACCGATGATCGGAAAAATGAAATCGGTGTGCGCGTAAGGCAGGTAAAGCATCTTTTGCCGGCCGTTGCCGAGGCCGAGCCCTTCCATTCCACCGCTGCCCCAGGCGATCAGTGCCTGCATCTGTTGCAAACCGGCGTCTTGTTTGAAACGTTGTGGATCAAGAAACGCGGCGAGGCGGCCCATTCGTTCCGACATTTGCGTGGCCAACAGGAGAATGCCGCCCAGCCCGGTGAGCGAAACCAGACCAAGCCAGATCGGATTTACCCCGGCAACGAACATCACCACGAATGCCGTTGCGCCGAGCAGGACGGTTGTTCCAAGATCGACCTCGAAAATAATTAGCGCGAGCAACGAACCCAACACCATGAGCGGAAGCACAAACCCGTAAAGCAGGCTTTTGGTTGATTTTTCGTAACGCGAGAACCAGGCGCCGAGAAAAAAGACCGCGGCGATCTTTGCGATCTCAGAGGGTTGAAAACCAAACTGGCCAAGACCAACCCAGCGTCGCGAGCCGTTAATACGCATTCCGAGGTGAGGAACAAAGCAAAGGGCCAGCGCGATAAAGGCGAGGCCGAACCAAAGCCACCACGTTCGCTGCCAGAAATGGTAATCAATCAGCGCGGCAATTGTGCACAGGGCCAGCCCCACGCCCAACCAGATCGCCTGGCGCCGGATGAAGAAATAGATGTTGCCATGACTGTCGCGCGCGAATGCGCTCGTGCTAAAAAGCATGACGATACCGATGACGAGCATGCCGAGCACGGCGAGGAACAAAATATAGGCGCTTTTGCGATGCATGTCAGAGAAGTCGCAAATGCGATGTCTGTCGTAGCGGCGCTTGTATCAAGCGCCGAACTAATGAACAGGCGCTTGGCATAAGCGCCGCTACACCGGTTCCCTCTGTGCAGTTCATTCGTTTTTTTTCGCTTTCATTGCTTTAGTCGGGATCAACAACTTTTGCCCGATCTGCAATTTTCGCGGATCATCGATGTGATTGAGCGCGACCAAATCGTCGTAGGAAACTTTGAATTTCTTTGCGATGGTCACCGGATTGTCGCCCTTTACCACGACGTAAACTTTCCCAGAGTCTGCGCTCTTCGAGTTCTCACTTAATTTTGGCCTGCCGACGTCTCTCGCGATCGGCTTGGCTGGCAGGGAATCTTTTTGGGCAAGCGGTGGCCGTGAACTGAGAGAAGGAGATTTGATTGTCGATCCAATCCCGAAAGGTTTCGGGACAGCCGGAGTGTCTGTTGTCGATGCGGGCAAAGAGGCAATCGGTCCTTGTCGCGTCTTGATCGCATTAAAAGCGATGATTCCGGAAACGGCTACCACATGCAGAAGCAGAACAATCAGCAACGCACGCGATAACTTCATGTTTGGCTCGGACATTTCCTCGTAGTCCGCTTCGCCTGAGGTCCGTAACGGACGGCGGACGGCCGTAGCGCGAATTTTTTTGCGGGGGATGAATTTCGAGAGTTTCATGATTTTATTTCGGCAGAGCCTGGACGAGAGCGCGAAATTGATCGCCGCGATCGGCGTAGCTTTTAAACATGTCGAAGGAAGATGTGCCGGGTGAAAAAAGGACCACTTCGCCCGGCCCAGCGATGGCGTGCGCGCGCTCAACCGCATCGGCCAGTGAGCTCGCAATCTCGGATTTGACCGCGCCGCTCCAGGCGTGCGCGATGCTTTCCGCCATTTCGCCGATGAGGATTGTCGATCTGACTTTTTCTTTCACGAGCGGCCGCAATGGATCGAAGGTGAAGCCTTTGTCTTTTCCACCCGCGATCAGAATGACCGGTTTGCTTTGCGCGAGCAGCGCTTTCTCCACCGCATCTAAGTTCGTCGCCTTCGAATCGTTGACGTAATCGACACCGCCAACCTGCCGGACAAATTCGCAGCGATGCGGCCGGGGCTCATATGCGGAGAGCGACGGCACCATTTCTTCGAACGACAACCCGCGCGCCATTCCAGCGGCAAGAGTCGCCATCAGATTCTCGATGTTATGCGAGCCGCGCAGTTTTGTTTCGGCCAGACGGAGGACCGGCTTGTTTTGATAAACGATCGATCCTTCGGCCAACCGAAAGTCGGCTCGGTCGGCATAAGCGCTGAAGGTAATTTGACGCGGCTGAATCTTCGGCAGGCTCTCAGCAGCATTAACAATCGCGACGTCTTCCGGTGTTTGATTTTCAAAAATCCGAAGTTTGGCCGCGCGATATTCGGCGACGGATCGGTAACGGTCGAGATGATCGGGGGCGAAGTTGAGCCAAAGCGCGATGGACGGCCGGAAAGTTGTGATTGTTTCTAATTGAAACGAACTCACTTCGACGGTGAGCACGTCGAACTCGTCTTTTTCCAGCGCCACTTCTGAGAGCGGCTTGCCAATGTTGCCGCAGGCGATCGTCCGTTGTCCGCAAGCGCTCAGCATTTGGGCAAGCAACTCGGTCGTCGTCGTCTTGCCGTTCGTCCCCGTCACGGCAATGACCGGGAGCTCGCAGGAGCGCCAGCCGAGCTCGAGCTCGCCCATCATGTCGATCTTGTCCGCCGGTCGGACGGACTCGTTTTGTGGCGAGCCTGAAGAAAATTTGCGCGCGAGCGGCGAAGCTGGATCGATGCCCGGACTCAAAACAACCAGCTCGTAAGTTGACGAATCCTCATCCCCATCCGCCCCACAGATCACGCGAATGCCTTTTGCGCGCAGATTGTCGATGGTCGACTTGAGCAAATTCTTTTCCTCGGCGTTATCG
>QHRC01000070.1 GCA_003219995.1 Verrucomicrobiota bacterium | reverse complement strand
CAAAATCGTCTGAGTTCCTTTCAAAGGGCAGTTTTTCAAGAAGCGATCGCGCATAAGCCCGATATCCGGTGTGGTATTCCGAGAGTTTCGCGCCTAAAAGAATATTTTCGGCCAATGTGAGAAAGCGGTTGGCAAGATATTTCCACCACGGCATGCCGCCCCGGAGAGCCCCGCCACCGAGAATGCGCGAAGCGAGCACGCACGGATATAGCCCGCTCACCACCAATCCTGCCATCGCTGGAATCAGTTGCGGTGTGTACTGGTAATCCGGATGAATCATAATGACAATGTCCGCGCCGGCCGCGAGGGCGAGCCGGTAACAGGTTTTCTGGTTCGCGCCGTAACCGCGGTTCAATGGATGTGCGTCCACCTGCGCGCGTTCGAGAGTCCGCGCGATCGCCACAGTTTCATCATCGCTCGCGTCGTCGACCACAATAACAAGATCGACAATCTCCTGCGCCATCACTTCATCATAAGTCCGGCGCAAAGTGCGCGCGGCATTATAAGCCGGCATCACTACTACAATCTTCTGGCCGTTTAACATCGTTGTAGTCGAATATGCGTTTGAACCTCGCCTTGCAACCGCCATGATCATTTTTCACGATCCGCAATGTGTTGAATACTCCAGCGCCGGTCACCCGGAGAGACCGGCACGCATCACGCGCACCGTACCCTTGCTACAAGATCGGCATCGTCACTGGGAGTGGTGCAAGCCGCGCTCTGCGACAAAAAAAGAATTATTGCGGGCGCATTCACCTGAACACATCGAACGGATTGCAAAGGCGGAGGAAGATTTCGATCTTGATACACCCGCGCATCCAAATATCGGCAAGTACGCCGGAAAATCGGCTGGAGCAGCGATCGAAGCGGCTCGCGCCGCGCTCGGCGGGCAGCGCGCGTTCAGTTTGATGCGACCGCCTGGACATCACGCCGCGCGCGACCGGGCAATGGGCTTTTGTTATTTCAATAACATTGCGATCGCTACGCTCGATGCGCTGGAAACCGGAGCGAATCGCGTCGCGATTTGGGATTTCGATGCCCACTACGGCAACGGCACGGAGGAAATCGTCGCGCGTAATCCGAAAATCGCCTTCGCCTCGATTCATCAATCACCGGCTTACCCCGGTACCGGCCTCACTTCCTTCGCCAACATCGACAACTACCCCATCGCGCCGGGCACGCCACGAAGTGAACATGTCGATGTTGCGGAACGCGCACTACAAAAGCTCTTAAAGTTTAAGCCTGATCTGCTCCTCGTTTCCGCGGGCTTCGATGCATATTCGGGCGATCCGCTCGTGCAAATGACGCTCGAACAGGATGATTTCGCCCGATTCGGCGAAGGGCTGGGCAAGATCGACATACCCACTGCCGCGATTTTGGAAGGCGGTTACAGCGACGCGCTACCGGAATTGATCGATGCTTTCCTAAGCAACTGGACTTCGGAATAGACCGTTTGAATCGAGCGTTCTGAGTCGGTCAAGGTTTTTGGTGGCCGGCGTTCTCCGCCACAATCATTTCCCTGAGTTCAATTGCCGCTCTTTCGATGTCGTAATGCTGATATTGGCCAGCCCTGCTTTGCGCCGCGAATAAGGCACAGCGATGGACATTTTTAAAATCGCCGTAGGGAAATTTATATCTTTGTTTTGTATTCTCGGCGTGCGCGTCGTCGATCCCGAGGTGCCATTTCGCATATTCACCGAATCCGTGCAGACGAATGAACTCGTTCTCTTCCTCGGATGAAGGTTGGTCTTGGCTCCATGCACCCCTGCCGTCCGCCACAACGCATCCCTGCTTGACGAGTTCTTTAGCGTAGCCGAACGCGCTTTGGTTAAGTTGGACTGCGTGAATTTTTTCAGTCGCCGGCAATTGCCCGGTCGTCTTTGTCCACTCTGTAACATTTATGGCTAACGTGTCGATCGTTGGCGAAATCGCGCAGACAAGCGCGAACCACGCGGCGGAGGGATATAGCATTTTGAAGTCTGTTCTCATCGGTGGCGATTTCCCTGACGTTGGTGAATAGTTTGCCACAAATCGGGCCGTAGCACAGCTTGGTAGTGCGCTTGAATGGGGTTCAAGAGGTCGCGGGTTCAAATCCCGCCGGCCCGAGATTAAAAAACGGTCGTGCTCTCAAAAGTTCATGTTCTATGTATATGTTCTACGGAGCAGCGAGACCGGCCGCCGCTACGTTGGATCGTGTGAAAACGTCCAAGACCGGCTCCGGCAGCATAATGCCGCTCAGTCGACGGCCACACGCCATGGCGTCCCATGGGTTTTGGTACACACCGAGAGTTTTTCAAATCGCGCTGAAGCGGTAAGGAAGGAACGATATTACAAGACCGGACGAGGTCGCGACGAACTCGATAGATTGTGTTTGTAGTGCGGTCGCCGCGGCGACAGGTCGCGGGTTCAAATCCCGCCGGCCCGAGTAATTAACAAAGGAGAGAATTGACGTTGCGGGCAATTCCTAGCCAAAGTCGGGAGCGCCAAGCCATGAGTTGTAGTGAGTCCCAAATGCGAGGGCAAAATCCCAGCCTGCAACCGAGACAACAAAATGAAGATGAAGACTCTCACATTTTTAATTCTATCTTTCACGTCGGTCGTGCTCGCGGATGATTTCAAGACTGTTGATGGAAAAGAATTTAAGAACACTACCGTAAGCCGGGTCGAACCGGACGGCATTGTGCTCGCGACCAACTCGGGAATTTCGAAAGTTTACTTCACTGAGCTGCCTAAAGCGATTCAGGAACGCTTTCATTACGATGCCGAGAAGGCCACCGCATACTCCGCCGAGCAAAATGCGAACCTAGAGGCGCTCCGAAAGCAGCAAGAGGAATCGCGACGGAAACTGGCCGACGAAAAAAACAAGTATTGGCTTGGGCAAGAACCGCTCAAAAATCAGCAGGATAATGCCAAAAACCGGCAGGACACAGTTCAGGCGTTGCAAGGTCGCTACAACGAGCTTCAACACCAAGAGGACGACTTAATCCGACGAATCCAAGAAGCAGAACGATTACCAAGATATCTTCACGGACAATCGGGGAGTAAACATTATTCTTACCTAAATCCTGCGTGGCAGTACCTACCCGATTGGCAAAAGAGCTTAAAAGAGGTTCGCCGCGAAAAAGACCAAGTACGACGGCAGCTTGAAGACGCACAGCGTCAGCAAAAATAGCGATAAGCTCAACGATCGAAAGGCGATCATTTATTTAGTCTCGACCGCCTCGGGACCGCGCCACATCGATGCCGACGCGAGGGTCGCGGGTTCAAATCCCGCCAGCCCGAGTAATATCGTCGCGGCGCTCGGCGCTTGTGCTGAGCGAAGTTGAAGCAAGCGTCGCATTTTCGGCGGTCATAGACCGCCGCTACAATTTGCAGTACCCTCCGCGCTTATGTTAAGCGCCGGAATCGTCGGGCTGCCAAACGTTGGTAAATCGACGCTTTTCAACGCGGTCACGCGCACCCATAAGGCGCCGGCCGAAAATTATCCCTTCTGCACGATCGATCCCAACATTGGCGTTGTTACTGTGCCTGATCCGCGGCTGGCGAAGCTCGCCCAGATGTCGCATTCGCAAAAAATTGTGCCGACCGCGATTGAATTTGTCGACATCGCCGGCCTGGTCAAAGGCGCGAGCGCGGGCGAAGGGCTTGGCAATCAATTTCTCCATCACATCCGCGAGGTTGATGCCATCGTGCAGGTGGTGCGCTGTTTTGAGAACAGCGACGTCCATCATGTCAGCGCAACGATCGACCCGGTTCGCGACATAGAAGTGATCAACACCGAACTGGAGCTGGCCGATTTGGCGTCACTTCAGAAACGGCGCGATCGTTTGCAGAAGGAAGTTCGCGCCGGCGACAAAACGGCGAAAATTGAAAGCGCGATCATCGAAAAATTATTGCCGCATCTCGATGCCGGGAAACCGGCCGTGACCGCGAAATTGACTCCTGAGGAAAAGATAGTTGCGCACGGGTTTTTTCTGCTGACCTCAAAGCCGACGATTTTCGCGTGTAACGTGGCGGAATCGGATCTCTCAACGATTTCCTCAGACAAGATCGACAATCCAGCGGCCAACCGCATCAAAGCAGTCGAAAATTACGCGCGGCATCATTTCGCGACTGAAACCGTGGTTATCAGTGCGCAAATCGAAAGCGAGCTTGTCGATCTTGGCGAAAATGAAGCGACGGATTATCTCCGCGGGCTCGGGGTGGAAGATAGCGGTGTGCACGCGCTCATTCGCGCCGTCTATCACCTGCTCGGCTTGCGCACATTCTTGACCACGGGAGAAAAGGAAACGCGCGCCTGGACCATTCACGCCGGCGAAAAAGCGGCCGGCGCTGCCGGAGTTATTCATTCGGATTTCGAGCGCGGCTTTATCGCAGCGGAAACGATTCATTACGATGACCTCATCGCTCTCGGTTCCATCGCCAAGGCGCGCGAAGCGGGCAAATTGCGCATCGAAGGAAAAGCCTACGAAGTGCGCGATGGCGACGTGATTTTTTTTCGCTTCAACGTTTGATTGCGGTAGGGCGACGCTCTGCCGAGCAGTGGACTCATTTTGCTCGACGGAGGCTCGCCCTGCCAATTTAGGCTGCGTCGTAGAGGATTCGGCCGCACTGCTCGCAGGTCATGATCTCTTTCCCGGCTCTTACCCGCGCCGCCGTGGCCGTGGTCACTTTCATATGGCAACCGGTGCAGACTTCATGTTCGAGGGCAACGACGACCGCATCTCCCTTGCTGGCGAAAAGACGCTCGAAACGGGTCAACAAATCCTCGTCGATATTGCTAGCGAGCTCGGCGCGCTCGCTGGTCAAATCTTCCAGCCGTGATTCCAGTGTTTTTGATTTTGCTTCTAGATCCGTCATTTGTCGCGAGATCGATTCCTTTGTCGTCGCCGCCTTCTTTTCCTCCGTACCGAGCTCGGCCTTCAGTTTGTCAACCTGTTCCATCAGCTCGAGTTCTTCGTCCTCGATCTTGCGGATTTCGTTTTCGTAACGTTCAATTTCATGACCCATCGCCTGGAACTCGTCATTCTTGCGCGTTTGATATTGCTGCGTCTTGAGTCGCGTGATGCTTTCGGTGCGCGTCCCGACATCGAGCTCCAACTTCTTGCGATCGATCTCGACCTGTCGCGCTTTTTGCTTGAGCGTTTCCACGCTCGCCGCGCTTGCCGCCAGTTGCGCTTCGAGATTGTTCTTTTGCAGCGGCAAAGTTTTTATCTCCGTTTCGATCTGCTTGATCTTTTGCTGTCGATCTTGAAGAACGAGCAGTTGTTCCAGTTCCGCATGCACGGGTCTCGAAGTTATTAGTTCGGCTGATTTCCGTCAATCGTGCTACGATAATGGGCAGAAGCTGCTTGCACTTTAGGCGCGTTTCTGAAAGCTCTCTATTGAATGGCGAAAGTCGAACCAGCGAATCCGCCAAATGAATATCCCGATATCGTCGGCATCAAGCCGGCCAACCCATTCCTCGCTTCGTTTCGACCGCACATTTCGCCCGAAGCTCGCGTGCGCGAGTTCACGCCTGTTCCGCTGATCGTCGGTACGCTCCTTGGAATAGTCTTCGGCGCATCCTCGCTTTATCTCGTGCTCAAGGTTGGATTGACCGTCAGCGCGTCAATTCCGGTCGCCGTCATTTCGATCACGCTTTTCCGATTGTTTTCCAAGCTAGGGCTACGCGGCGCGACCATTCTCGAAAACAACATCGTGCAAACCGCGGGATCGGCCGGCGAGTCAATTGCATTCGGTCTTGGCGTTACCATGCCTGCGATCATGATTCTTGGATTCGACCTCGAAATCACGCGCGTCATGCTCGTCGCAATACTCGGGGGTTTGCTAGGGATTCTGATGATGATTCCATTGCGCCGTGCGCTCATCGTCGATCAACACGGCCTTCTCAAATATCCAGAAGGCACAGCCT
Organism: Verrucomicrobiota bacterium; assembly: GCA_003219995.1. GTDB lineage: Bacteria > Verrucomicrobiota > Verrucomicrobiia > Chthoniobacterales > UBA10450 > UBA10450. The sequence goes on along the minus strand of QHRC01000070.1, from coordinate 5,541 downwards.
GCGCCGCCGTATTAATAGCTTCGGAAGATTTGCCTGCGTCGCCAGACTCAAACGGAAACGAGGACAAACAGGTAGCCGGTGGAGGCAAGACTATCTTTTCCGGCTTCGGCATCGGCTTTATCTATTACGTGATCGATAAGGCGCTCTTCGGCTGGAAAGAGATCCCGGAAAAAATTTTCGGCGTGCCGTTCAAAGGCGGTTCGGTCGGCGTGGAAATCAATCCCGCGTTGCTTGGCGTCGGCTACATCATCGGGCCACGCATTGCCTCAATCATGTGCGCCGGCGGCGTGCTTTCGTATCTCGTTTTGATTCCCGCGATCAAATTCTTTGGCGACCATGTCGTCGGCGTTGTTTCTCCGGGAAAAATGCCGATTACCGACATGACTCCGGACGATGTGCGCAATGCTTATGTCCTCTACATCGGTGCGGGCGCGGTGGCCGCGGGCGGCATTATCAGCTTGTTTCGCTCGCTGCCGATTATCTGGCACGGATTGAAAGGTGGACTGGCCGATCTGCGTGGAACGCATGGCCGCGACCCGATAGTGCCGCGCACCGACCAAGATCTGTCGATGAAGATTGTGGTCGGCGGCGTGATCGCGCTGCTCCTCGTGATGATTGTTGCGCCCCAATTGAATTTGCAATGGAACCTGCTCGGCGCGCTGCTCATCGTCGCGTTCGGCTTCTTATTCGTGACCGTTTCGTCGCGATTAACCGGCGAGATTGGTTCCTCGTCGAATCCGATTTCCGGAATGACAGTCGCGACATTACTTTTGACGTGCCTAATCTTTCTGATCGTGGGCTGGACTGGACCGCATTATTTCGTTACGGCGCTGTCGATCGGCGGGATTGTTTGCATCGCCGCTTCCAACGGAGGCACCACTTCCCAAGATTTGAAGACGGGCTTTCTGATTGGGTCGACACCGAAGTTTCAACAAGTTGCCATTCTCTGTGGGGCACTCGCTTCGGCACTCGCGCTTGGTCCGATTCTGCTGGCGGTCAACAACGCTTATACGGTTTATGTGCCCGTGGCGAAACTTGAACCTTCATCCGCAACTTTGCGCGCGCCGCCCGATCAACTCGGCGGATTGGAAAAATTAAGTGGCCCGCAAGGGGCACAGGATTCAAAGATGTATCGCGTTTGGCAGCGGCCCGATCCCGAAGGCGGATCATCGCAGCGCTACCTCGTTGATGACCAAGGCGCGATCGCATATCTTGTCGATCCAGGCATCAACGGGACACACAAGGAACGGCCAGACGGAACCAAGGTCGATAAATTCATTGCGCCGAAAGCGACGCTTATGTCCTACATCATCAAAGGCATCCTCAGTCGTCAATTACCATGGGCGCTGGTGCTGCTCGGTGTGATGATCGCAATTGTGCTCGAAATGAGCGGCATTCCGTCGCTCGCATTTGCAGTCGGCGTTTATCTGCCACTCTCGTCATCGAGCCCGATTTTCGTCGGCGGATTTATCCGTTGGCTGGTTGACAAATACGTGCACCGAAAATTCCGACACAAAAACCTGAGCGAAGTCGAGCTCACCGCGGAAGGCGACAAAAGCCCCGGCGTGTTGCTCGCTTCCGGCTATATCGCCGGCGGCGCGCTTGCCGGCATCGTGATTGCGTTCATGGCCGGTGTGCCGAGTCTCGTCAATGTGAGCAAGCAGGTCGAGCATTGGTCCACAGTCAACAACCCGTTTTTCAATGGCCCAAATTCGGACCTGCTCGCCCTGATTCCTTTCGTCGTTCTTTGCGTCTTGCTTTATCTGGTCGGCCGCGACGTGCTTCTCGCCAACAGGCCGGGAAGATCGAAGGCATGACAGCACAAACCGCGCAGCCTGAACAACCTCTGTCAGAACATTTTTGGGGTTGATTAGTGGCGAAAAAATTCATCGGCCCGGCACGAAATTGGCTTCATTGACTAGGACACTTCTCCAAGGCTATGCGCGTATTGATCGTTGATGATGACAAGCTTTTTGCCGGTGTTTTGGCACAGCTTGTCGGCGTTTGCCAGCACCAGGTCGTAGACATCGTGTCCTCGGGACTCGAGGCAATCCGATCCTATCAAAAAACCAAACCTGATGTCGTCCTGATGGATTTCAACATGGAGAAACTAAACGGTCTCACCGCCTGCCGTAACATCCTCGGTAACGACCCTGCCGGTCGCGTCATTTTCCTCACCGGGGTTGCTTCCGACATAGATTTATCCCCTGCTTATACCGGCGCAGTGGCGGTCTTATCAAAGCCGATCACGGTCAAGCAGTTAAAAGAAACTTTAGACGCGTTTGCTGAGACCATCTCAGAGAAATATCAAGCCATTTTGGAAAGTGAATCGGCGGCCGCGCCCAGCGCATTATAAAACTTCAATACATCTCGACGGGCGATCGTTTGCCATCCTCGGGGCTGCGAATCGCCGCGCGCTCCTCACCGAGAACCGCAACACGCAGGTCCCAAATTTCATTGTCGATCTTGCGAAACGCCGCCTCGGAAAATTCATCAAGCGGCGCGAGATTTTTCTTGAAACGCGCGACGTTGGCAAGCGCGCGCTCAATTTGATCTTCCGGCAACGTATCCAGAATGCGATGCACGTTCTGGATTTCCGGAATACGATGACAAATCATCGCCAGGTCGTTTCCCGCCGCGATGGCAAGTCGAATTGTTTCTTCGAGGCCGTACTCGTTCAGGATCGCGCCCATATCCAGGTCATCGGTCATAATCAAACCATTGAAGCTAAGTTCTTCGCGGAGTAATCCGGTCACGATGCGATGCGATAACGTGGCGGGAGTTTTTTTTGGCTCAAAGACTGGATACCAGCCGTGGCAAGTCATCATGGTATCGACCACGTTGTTGTTGAGGTTGGGAGGATTGACGTCAATCGCCCGCGGGCGATTCGGTGAACCACCCCTACCTGTAAATTGTCTGAAGACGGCGAGCTCTTCCTTATCCAATTCAGCGCGTGTGCGCTCAATCTTCGGTAATTCATGATGGGCATCGCGCTTTGCGGCCGAGTAACCGGGAAAGTGTTTACCGCAACTGGCAATCGCCTGCCGGCGCATTGCGTCATTGAATGCGCCGGCGTTGCGGATGACCTGCTCAACCGTTTTTCCATAACAACGGCCACGCAACGAATTGTCTGCGTCGTCATCGAACGAAATGTCGAGCACCGGGCACAGATCGAGGTTGAATCCGAAGAGTCGCAGCAATCGACCGGTGATGTCGCCGTGCCGCCGAACGAGATCGATATCGTCCTTGTCGCGCAATTGCTGGGCATTGGGCGGCTCGTTGCCGATCAAACGCAAGCGCGAGACGCGACCGCCTTCCTGGTCGATGGTGATAATCGGCTCGATCTTGCTTAAGCCGCGCAGATCGTCTATTAGTTTGCGAAGTTGCGTCGGACTCTCGATGTTGCGGGCGAATAGAATGAAACCGCCAGGCTCTACTCGCCGAAATAATTTCTCAGTTTCGGCGTCCAGTTCTTTGCCGGGCACGCCGGTAAGGATCAGTTGACCGAGCGAATTACTCTTCATAATTTCACGCTAAATTCGATGGTCGGGAGGAGCAACAAAAGACAAATTGCTATCGCAATCGCGTTCTTGGCGATTGCCTCGAGGATCGACGCCGCCGTCGAGCTCGGCATTGATGTTCTCGAACAAAGCAATTATGCAATGCTGCATGGCAAGCGCGTCGGATTAGTCACGAACCAGACGAGCATCGATTCGCATGGTAATCGGACACGCGTTTTGTTGCGTGAACATTGCAATCTCGTCGCGCTCTACACCCCCGAGCATGGCCTCGATGGCAAGGAGAAGGCGGGTCGATATGTGAAGTCGCGTCGCGATCCCGTGACCGGTCTGACTGCCTATTCGCTTTATGGTCCAACGCGAAAACCGACACCGTCGATGCTGCGCGGTGTGGATGTGCTCGTGTTCGATATTCAGGACATTGGGTGTCGATCTTACACCTACATCAGCACGATGGCGAAATGCATGGAAGCCGCGGCCGAGAGCCATGTCGAGTTCGTCGTGCTCGATCGGCCAAATCCGCTCGGCGGCCTGCGCGTGGAAGGTCCGACGGTGGAACGACCCTGGATTTCTTTCGTTAGCCAATTTCCGATCCCCTACGTGCATGGAATGACGGTGGGCGAACTCGCGCAGATGATCAACGCGAAGGGCTGGATCGGTGGGCGCTGCAGTTTAACTGTGGTGCCGATGCGTGGATGGTCGCGCAATCTAACCTGGGCCGACACCGGACTGCGCTGGGTTCCAACGTCGCCAAACATTCCGCGCGGAAGCTCACCTTTTTACTATGTCGCCACAGGAATGGTAGGCGAATTGAGCGGGCCAGAGACGGGCATCGGCGGTTACGCGCCGTTTGAAATGATTTCGGCGAAGTGGTTGAACGCTGAGCGATTTACCAGCTATTTGCAGTCGCTCGACATGCCTGGCGTGGTCTTTCAGGAATTTCAACGCGGACGCCAGCAGGGCAGCCTACTGCGGATCGATCCGAAGGCGCCCGCGGACCTGACGGCGCTGGGGGTTTACATGCTGGCTGAACTACATCGCAGCTCCGGTTCCACCCTCTTTCGACGAACTAGCCGGAGCAAGCTTGATCTTTTTTTCAAAGTTTACGGCAGCTCTGCCATTCGATCGCAAATCGAACGAGGTATTTCGCCTGAAAGTATTGTCGCGGGATGGAAACAAAACGTGGCGAATTTTCGCCAGGCGCGAGCTGCTTTTCTTCTTTATTGAAACTGGAAAAGCGTAGCACAACAGCCGTTATTTTGAGCGAAGCTAAATGACGCGCAAAAAAATCGGAATTTACGGCGGCACGTTCGATCCAATTCATCATGCGCATTTGATCCTGGCCCGCCAAGCACGCGAAGAGCTGGATTTGGAACAATTGATCTTTGTTCCGGCTGCAGTTTCGCCGCACAGAGATTCTCCAGTGGCCAGCGCGGAAATGCGATTGTCGATGTTACGAGCGGCGATTGAAGGCGAAACAGCGTTTGCGGTGGACGAGTGCGAGCTGCGCCGGACGCCGCCCTCCTACACGATCGATACAGTCGAAGAAATCCAGCAGCGCCAGGGCGGCTCGGAGATTTTTTATCTAATCGGCGAGGATAACGTAGCGGCTCTGGCAAGCTGGCACCGCTTCGAGCGGCTGCAAAAGATGGTGCATTTCATTGTACTCGATCGCACCGGCACCCAAACAAATCATCCTTTTGAAGTGGTTCATCGCAAGATCGACATCTCCTCCACGGAGATCAGAAACAGGGTTGCCTCGGGTCAACCGATCCGCTATCTCGTACCGCCAAAAGTGGAAGAAATCATTCGGCAGAATAATCTTTACCGGGAGTCAGTGAAATAACCGCGCAAAACTTAGCGAAAACTTGCGCAGAACTCGCCTCGAACAAAAAGGCGGAAAATATCGTCATTCTGAACCTACGCGGGATCTCGACCTTCACCGATTTTTTTGTGATCTGCTCGGCAACGTCCGAACCGCAGCTGAAAGCGATCGCGAATGAAATCGAGACGCGACTAAAAG
>QHRC01000178.1 GCA_003219995.1 Verrucomicrobiota bacterium | reverse complement strand
GTACTGGCATTTATGGAGTGGCGCCTACCGGTTTGCTGGACGGGCGTGAAGTCACAACGCATTGGCGATTCGCGCGCGACCTGGCACGGCGATTTCCTCGCCTAAAAATCGACCACCGGAAACCGTTTGTTCGCGACGGTCCCTATTACACAACTACCGGACTTAGTGCCGGTGTAAATTTATCGCTAGCCATGATTCAAGAAGACTACGGTCCGCATGTCGCGCAATCACTAGAACAAGAGTTGGCCCTTCGTCTTACAAAAGAAGATCAGGAGGAGCTTCCACCAGATGCCATTCCTTTGGACAATCATCCAATTGACCGCCTCTCCGACCTCATTGCATGGATGCTCCGAAATCTTCATGCCGACCTTTCGGTAGAAGTTCTAGCTCGCCGAGCCTGCATGTGTCCCAACCATTTCAGCAAAGTATTTAAGAGTGTTTTTGGAGAGCCGCCGAGCGACTTTGTGCAGAATCTCCGCCTGAACGAGGCTCGCCGTCGGCTTTCGAAGCGGCAGAAGACGCTCCGCACCGTCTCGCAATCTGTCGGCTTCGCAAGTTCTGCCGCTTTTCAACGCGCATTCGAGCGCAAATTTGGCTCGCGACCGAGTAGCTACTTCGAAGATCGACAATCGACATGTGTAGCAGGCGCAAACGGGTCTACGTAAGCTTGACCGTCGGGATCTAAACGAATCTGACGCCAGTAAGTCACGAAGCGGTCGAGATCGGGATCGGTTTCGAGATTCACAAGGGCGAACACGCAGTATGTTCCTCCCTCACGGTACCACGGCCCCATTCTTTAGCGCGCCGTCTGTGGTCTGTGCTAAGCACTCTGTCGTCGCTTCCGGCGCAATTTCCGTCGCTCCTTCGACTTCACGCCGGGCTGAAGCAATCCGTATAGGAGGAGGTCAGCGATCTGGGCAACCATTCTTTCGATATCCGACCGCTTACCAAGCTCATGTGTGCTCAAGTGAAATGGCAGAAGCGAGTTTGTCGCGGCGAGCATAGTATTGGCTGTGGCCGAACAGTCCACCGGGCGAAATATTCCCACCCGCTGACCTTCCTTCAAAGCGGCTGCGAATAGTTTCGCTTCCTCTTTGAAATAATCTTCTCGCCGTTGCAAAACGCCACTTCGGAGATCTCGGAACATTTCGCTGAGACTTTCAGGAAAAATTTGGACGGAATCGAACCGATACATCACTCGTAGGACGATCATCTCGCGAATTTTCTCAGCGGGAGACGAAATACTTCGAAGGATCTGCTGCAAGCGTTCCAAGACGCCGCGGATAACACGATCAATGAGCGCGTAGATGAGATCTTCTTTGCTCCTGAAGTGCAGGTAGATCGTCCCTTTGCCAATACCAACTTCAGCAGCCAGGTCATCCATGGTCATCTTCCTGTATCCATATCGAGCAAGGAGACGATCCGTCGCATCGAGGATGAGATCCTCCATATCTGGCTTGACGAAATTTGATCTCATTTTCCTCGATTGACTGTTGACTAAATTAGTATTTTAGTCAATTTGAGGGTAGTTACTGCCCGATTAATCTCGTCCTGAATTGCCGTATCGGTGTCCTAGCAGCAAAGAAAGTGGAGCGGTCTACTTGGAGACAAGTGGCTCTTTGTTATCAAAGTCCAATGAGCTACTTTCTGACGGTCCACAAAGAAATGGCTCCAAAAATCATCGGCGCTCTTGGGTTTGAGGGTGTAAGAACCCTCGATCTCACCGGGCCATTGGAAGCATTTTCGAAAGCGCGCCTCGGTGATAACGGCGATCGGAGCCAACCCTGCTACAAAGTGATCGTAGTAGGTCTTACCGGCAAAATATTCACTTCCGAGTCCGGAGTTGTGTTCAAGGCCCAAAAAACAATCAAGTCTGCTCCGGCGCTCGACACAATCATCGTCCCGGGTGGCGTCGGATTGCGTAATGCTGAAACGATCAAGTCGGCCGTGAAATGGCTTGTCGATCGCGCCGAGGCGACCCGACGGGTGGCCTGTGTTTCCACCGGTATCTATGCCATGGCGCCCACAGGTCTGTTAGATGGGCGGTGCGTCACGACGCACTGGCGATTTACTCGCGACGTCGCTCAGCGATTCCCAAAGCTGCGTGTTCAATACACCGCATCATTTCTAAAAGACGGTCTCTTCTATACGTGTGGCGGCGGTGCCGCCGGGATCGAGATGACATTGGCTTTAATCGATGAGGATTATGGCTCCCAAGTTGCGCTCTCGGTCGCGCGTGAATTTGGCATGAACCTGAGACCTCCTGGTGATGATGAAGCCCTGCTAGATCCCGCTGTTTACCAATCCGGTCCTATCGAGCGCCTCGCGGAGCTTCCTGCCTGGATTCTCGGTCACTTGCGCGATAAAATTTCCGTGAATGTGCTGGCGGAAAGGGCAAGTGTTTGCCCGCGCCATTTTGGACGCCTGTTCAAGCGTGCCTTTCATCGCACGCCCGCGGATTTTGTCGAACATCTCCGCCTTACCGAAGCCCGACGACTTTTAATTACGCCTCGCAATAGCATCGAGGGTGTAGCTGCCTGCGTGGGATTTAAGAGTGCCGATGTTTTCCGTCGAGCGTTTGAGCGGCGCTTCGGCGTTACACCGCGCGAGTTTCGAGACCGATTTCAACTCGGTGTTCAAGATACCGGTAGCGAGCCGACTTCGCCTCAGACAGCCGTCTTTTCATACCGGCGTGTGCGAATGCACGCGGACCAAGGCGAATTTAGGGCAAAGGCCGCCAAGTCAGCAGTGTGATTCGCTTCTATTCGTAATTTCCAAAGATCTCGACATGCACAGTGTAGCCGTCGCGGACGCGAATTTCGTTTGGGACGTAGAGCGTCCCAGAGTACCAGAGCGGCGCCCGATTCGGATTGAGAGGGATTGCGTTGGGATCGATCGTGATGGTGGAAAATTCGTTTCCACTCGAGTCTTCAATTGAAATCACGATGCGGCTAATAATCTCGTCCAAGGCAATCTCAGCATCGCTCCGGTAGTCAAACTGGAGCGATACCAGAGCAGTCTCACCGCCGGGCAGATTGTGCACGCGGCCGAATACCATGGCCGCTCCACCCTCGATCTGTCGTTGGAAGGAAGTTCCCAACCCGGTTGCTTTAGCGCGTACCCTTACATCCACCTGGGGCGGCGACACGTCCTGGGCAATGACTGTCAACAGCCCGATCTGTGAGAGCACGATGAAAAGCATGGCAACGCTTTTCGCGTTAACGACCGCAGGCGGGCGGCACAATAACGGATGCTGCACAGCCGTCGATTCGCTGTTAAAAATGTGCATCGAATCTCCTCCATGCGTAAATTTCGATTGTCAATTGTGCAGGCAAAATGCACTCCGGACATAAAAACTGCAGATTGCGCTCCGGATCGTCCACGATCAAGAGGTCAAGATATCGGAAAGCCGTCGAGATCCGGAAACTAGGACAGACGCAATCCAACTCCGTTTATCCCGCTCGTTTGGCCGGAAAGGCCATTGGCTGTACAGCAAGAGAGGCAGCGACCAAAACCGCTGCCTCTCTGTAAACTGACTTCTTGATGCTTTAGAACTTCTTCTTCAGCTCGACATAAACGAACCGCCCGAGATTGTCATACGTAAAGCCGGGATAA
>QHRC01000006.1:3891-4106 GCA_003219995.1 Verrucomicrobiota bacterium | reverse complement strand
CGATCAGATCCAAACTGGCGAGCGGCTTGTCGTAACCGGTAAAAAAGAGCGAGGAGCTTACTAATTTTGCAATGTCAAAACTCAGCACTTTCGAAAAACTCTTGCCGTCTGTGCTGACCATTTTCCCTGGACCCACCTCCACTGATTGACCGTTCGGCAAAATAAGATGAAACGTCCCTTCCAAGCAAAGCCACTTGCTGAAGGGCAGACCGTTG
>QHRC01000006.1:0-3840 GCA_003219995.1 Verrucomicrobiota bacterium | reverse complement strand
AGCAGTTTTGATTGTCGCTCCGCCGCTGCCTTTCGGTAGCTGGAAAAGAATCGCGCCATTGATAAGATTCATCTCCCGCGTGCCTTCATTGAAACTGAAGATCGTGTTTGCGCCGAGGCGAGTGATGGTTAGATCGGTGAAAGTCAATTCGCTGCGCGACTCGGTTCCGGTCCGCACAGCCGTGCCAGGGCGGACAGGATCGCTCACCGCGGCCGGGCGCGGCGCCGCTTGTCCCGCCAGCAGTTTAACATCATTCACTACCTGGGTGACGCGCGCTTCCTTCAATTGCGCTGCGCTCGCCGAAGTGGCGACAGCAGCCAAACAAGTAAAAGCCGACGCAACGGCGATGAATCGTGTGTGCGCGGTGCCTCCGAATAGTTTTTTCATGCCTGGGAGAATGTTAGTCATAGGGAACGATGCCGATATCGGCTGGTTTATTGTCGGTTTGCGTCAGTTAAAATTAGAGTGCGTGAGACTAGTAGTTGCCGGTGTTTGCTTGTGGTTTTGGGTGCGGCGTCGGTGTTGGATTATCAAGACTGACGACTGTGCCGCGCCCGAGGATGACGAGGTTCGAGGGGATATACGTACCCTTAGCTATGAGATTTAGCTGCTTCTGTTCTTCGGACTCGATCCGCCGTTGACTGGATAGAGGTTGAAAATCGCGGACCAGCAGGCACGTCTGCATCGCTCGTGCGATATCAAAATGGGCCGGGGCCGGGAGGGCGGTTGCGTCTGGCTTCATAATGAGAATTTGCCCGGGCTGCACCAGAAGCGATTCACCGATCTGATCTGCCAAATAACAACGGACCGTCCCTTCCAAGACAAGGACCTTGATGTAGAACTGGGCATGACGATCGATTATGCCAGTCGCGCCTGTGCTTGTGGCCGTGATCGCAGCAGCTTTGATCTTCATGCCCCCTGAGCCTTTCGGGAACTGGAACAGCATTGCGCCTTCACCAAGATTCATGGTGCGTGTTCCTTCACTGAAACTGACAGTCGTTTTCGCGCCAAGACGCGTGACCGTTTGGTCCGCGAAAGTCAATTCGCTGCGTCCGGCCGCGCCGGTGCTGATAACATCACCGTCGCGAACGCTTTCGCCGACCGCGGCCGGGTGCGGCGCCGCGTGCGGCGGACCAAGCTTCACGTCTTTTGCCACTTGTGTAACGCGGATTTGCGCCAACTGCGCTGCATTTAAACAGGTGGCAGTGAGGAAAAGACAAATGAGCAAACCGCTGCCCCAGCTTTCTGCTCGAGGTCTCGACGAACGACGGCTATTCATACGGCGTTAAAACTTCAGCGTCAGGGCGACCCCGCCGCCAACGTTGGCCACGTTATAATCAAAGACGCTGTGGTTTGACTCATTCCAGGCGAAAGAGCTGAGCGCGCTCAAGGTGAGCCAATCTCGAATCCGGTAGTTCGCGCTCAGGGAAAGTATTTCGCTCACGTCGGTTCGATCGCCGGCATAATAATCGCGCACGGCCAGCCGAGCTGAGGCGTCGATCGAAAAAGAGCGACTTAAAGCCAGATCGTAGCCCACGTAGAAGGAATAGTCGTTGCGCCGCGGCGGGTCGGGATTGGCGTAAAAGCTCAGGTTCAGAGCCACCCCAAGGTAGATCTGCTGCGCGCGGTGGATCGCAAAGGGCACTTCCCCGTTTAAGATGATGGAATGATTGACCAGGAACTCCTTGTAATGATCAATATCGGTGAGGCGGTTGTAGTCGTAATAGCCGCGCAGAGTGAGGTTGTGAAACTGGGGCAGGTAATAAACCAGTCCAGCCGTGGCATCGAAGCTGGCAAAATTCAATTCGCTGAAGCGGTCGTAGAGGAAGAACTGCTGCACGACCCCAACTTGTGCAAAGAGGGTCTTGGTGATGCGCGGCTGATAGAGCAAGCTCACCCCCGGCGCGACCAGCACATCGTCCTCTTCGCCCCTGCTAACCAGGGCTACGTTGGTGGTGTAGAAAAACGGAGAGTAAACCGAAACCGTGAAGGGCTTATACTCCTCAACCTGCTTCAAGATCTGCTGCTTGCCGATGTCGCTTTCGTTCGGGCCCGCCACTGGGTAAGCTTGATTTTCACCGCTGGGCGTGACGTTTGGACCGGGCACTGGATTGGCCTGACCGCCCAGCAGCCGAGCGCGGTCTTGGGTCTGACCAGCCGGTGCTTGGCCCTGGGCTGGTTGACTTGTCAGAATGAGCGTCGCAACGCACGCTAACGGCAGGCCCTCCCGGAAGAAATTACGAAAACGAAAGGCCATGAAATGTAGGGGCTTTTCTGAGGCTTTAATATTTCCGGGTCAAGCAGAATTAATGTTCTTTTTGACTTCCGGTCTCCGAAAATCCCGCACCGTCGCTCCGCTGGCCCGTTTCCGCTTCGGCGCGTTCTTTCAAAGCGGCTTTGCGCGAGAGCTTTACGCGGCCTTTGTCGTCGATGCCGATGCATTTGACCCAAATCATGTCGCCGACGTTCGCCACATCTTCGGTGCGCTTTACCCGGAAGTCGGCCAGCTCGGAAATATGCACGAGACCATCTCTGCCCGGGAAAACTTCGACAAACGCGCCGAATTCTTTCACCGAGACAACCCGGCCCTGGTAGATTTGCCCAATCTCGATTTCGCGCGTCATGCCGCCGATAATTTCTTTTGCCCGCGCCATGCTCTCCCCGCTGGTGGCGTAGATGTGCACCGAGCCATCGTCCTCGATATTAATTTCAGCGCCGGTTTCCGCGACAATGCCTTTGATGGTTTTGCCGCCAGGACCGATCAATGCGCCGATTTTCTCCGGATTAATCTTGATCGTTTCGATGCGCGGCGCGTACTTCGATAACTCCGCGCGCGGTTTGTCGATCTTGCCGCGCATTATTTCGAGAATTTTAGTGCGCGCTTCTTTCGCGCGCATAATCGCCTCGGCCATGATTTTGTGGCTGACGCCCGGAAGTTTCAGGTCGAGCTGATAGCCGGTAACGCCGTTGTCCGTGCCGCAAAGCTTGAAATCCATGTCGCCGAAATGGTCTTCGGAGCCGATGATGTCGGTGAGCAACTCGTAACGTTTCAATTGTCGATCTTCGCCGTATTCGGTGACGAGACCGATGGAAATTCCGGCGACCGTTCCCTTGACGGGGACGCCAGCGTCCATCAGCGCGAGCATTCCGCCGCAGACGCTTGCCATCGAGGTCGATCCGTTCGATTCCATGATCTCGCTCGAGATGCGAATGGCGTAACGAAAGTCGTTTTCGCCCGGCACAACCGGTTCGAGCGAACGCTCCGCCAGCGCGCCATGGCCGATCTCGCGCCGGCTCGCGCCACCGGTGCGACCGGTCTCGCCCACGCTGAACGGTGGAAAATTGTAGTGCAAAATGAAACGCTTCGAAGTTTCGCCGCCGCCGTAGGCGTCGATGTTTTGTGCTTCTTCGATGGGCGCCAACGTGGCCAGGGCGAGAGCCTGAGTTTCGCCGCGCTGGAAAATGGCCGCGCCATGCGCGCGGGGCAGCACGCCTACTTCGCAACTGATTGAACGCAGATCCTGATAACCCCGGCCATCAACTCGTCTTTGTTTGTCGAGAATGCTGATGCGAAACGCCTTCTTCTGCACGTAATCGAATGCTTGCGAAATTGAAAATGCGTCTGTCTCGGGATATTTCCGCAAGATCGACATCTTCACTTCTTCGCGCAGGGCGTCGATCGCTTTGGCGCGCGCGACTTTTCCTTCGGTGTAAAGCGCTCCTTCAATGCGGCCGCCCGCTACTTGATAAGCAATTTCGAGCAGCTCCTGCTTTGCCTGGAGCAGCGGCATCTCGCGTTTCGGTTTGCCCACTTGCGCGGCCAGTTCTTTTTGAATGCGA
>QHRC01000005.1:591-4916 GCA_003219995.1 Verrucomicrobiota bacterium | reverse complement strand
CTTTAATTTCCTCCCGGTCCTTCGCGCTGAATCCTGCACGCTTCAAACCGACGACGTTAACTCCGAAAATGGAATTGCGTTCGGCGGCGATCGTGAACGGCGGCAGATCTTTGCCAAATGCGGAACTCCCCTGAACCATCACCAGCCGGCCTACGTGCATGTTCTGATGAAATGTCGATCCTCCACCGAGAAATGCCTGATCGTCTACGAGCACGTGTCCGGCCAGCAAACAATTGTTGGCAATGATCACGTTGTTATTGATCTCGCAATTGTGACCAACGTGAACGCCAACCATGAGAAAATTGTTGTCGCCGATCTTCGTCGCGCTGCCTTCGGCACTGCCACGATGGATCGTGCAATACTCGCGGATCACATTCTCATTGCCGATCTCGATCTTCGTTTTTCGTTCAAGCGAAAATGAAAGATCCTGCGGCGGTGCGCCAATGATTGCGCCGTGTCCGATAAAATTACTGGCTCCGATCACGACATCGCCTTCTATGACGACATGCGATTGAATCACGGTCCGCTCTCCTATCACCGCTTGCGCGCCGATCACCGAAAACGGGCCGATCTCGGTATTTGTGCCGATCTGCGCCCCTGGATCGACAATCGCCGTGGGGTGAATTTTCAAAGCACGCCCGCTTCTTTAAAACTAAAATAGCCGGCGTTTCCGTTCGCGGGCGCGCCGATGATGATATGATCGAGTAACTTGATCTGCAGCAGTTCGGCCGCTTCCGCCAGACGCCTCGTCAAGCTGTGATCGGACTGGCTTGGCGAAGTGTCGCCGGACGGATGATTGTGCACCACGATCACCGCATAAGCGGATGCAGCCACGGCAGGATGAAACACGTCGCGAGGATGCGCGATGCTCTCGTTGACGGTGCCCAATGAAACTTCTTCGATCCGAAGCAAATGGTAGCGCGTGTCCAACAGAATTACCCGCAGCGATTCCTTGCGTAAACGCCGCATCTCCGCGCCGACCAACTCGTTTACCAGCTCCGGCGAATCGATTTTTTGTCGCGCCAACGTCTCCCGCGCGATCCGCCGGCCAAGATCGAAAGCCGCGGCCAGTTGCACAGCTTTGGTGAAACCGACTCCCCGAATTTTTCTCAGTTCGTCCACAGTGCAGCGGCTCAACCCGCGCAGCGAGCCATACTTTTTCAGTAGCTCCCGCGCGACCTCGATCGCATTTGCACCGTGCATTCCGGTGCGCAACAAAATCGCGATCAATTCAGGATCGCTCAACGCCGATGCGCCATGCGCGGCAAGTTTTTCGCGCGGCCGCTCTTCCTGCGGCATCTCCCGAATCTTGAGCGGCGGCATTGCTAAGTGCGCAATTGCTCGAACATCTCGCGGAGCGCATCGCCGAGCGCGAAAAGCCCCTCGAGGTGCGCGTTCGATGGGAGCGACTCAATACTTGTTTGGGCTTCGCGGATCAGATCGCTGCCGCCGGTAATCGATTCATCCAACGCGCCATTGCCCAAGCGGTTTTTCAGAATCTCAGTTACTTCCTCGCAGCGGCCGTCGAGAATAAAACTCGAGCAGCGTTCGCGCTCGAATTCGGATGCAGAGCGCAAAAAAATCAGCATCGGCAGCGTGAACTTGCCTTTGCGCAAGTCGGTTCCGAGCGTCTTTCCGGTTGTTCTTTCATTTCCCACGATATCGAGGCAATCGTCATAAATCTGATAAGCGGTGCCCACACGCATTCCGAAATCTTTCAAAATCGCGATTACCGCAGAGTCCGCTTCGCTGATCGTCGCCCCCAATTCGGCCGCTGCCGCAAAAAGCGATCCGGTTTTCATTTTTACGATGCGCAAATAATCTTGGACGCTGAGTTTGAGATCGAAGCGACGCTGAGTTTGGATCATTTCGCCGGAACAAATTTCGCTTGCCGCTCGTGCAATCGCCCGACTGATCTCCGAATTGTCAAAACTGGTGGACAGATTCAGTGCGTGCGCAAAAAGACAGTCGCCTAACAAGACGCTGAGCGAATTTCCCCAGCGAGCATTGATGGTCGGCTGCGCGCGGCGACGCTCGGCCTCGTCCATCACATCATCGTGCACGAGCGTCGCGAGGTGGATCAACTCAACGATCACGGCAAGATCGACATGTCCCGAATTGATCTGGCCGGTTGCGCCTCCGGCGAGAAGGGCCATCAACGGTCGAAGACGTTTGCCGCGTCCGCCGATCGCATACGTGACATAACCTTCAATTGCCTGGTCAAAAGCTGCCGCTTGCTGACTAATTCGCGCTTCGACGAGGTCGAGTTGCGGTTGCACAAGCGTGGTCACTCGAGCCACCGGGTTGACCTCGGTGACGGGCGCCGCAATGCCAGTCCGGCTTGGACCTGAGCGTGCGAAGACTTCCACAAGCGCAGAATAGCGGCGCGCTTCGCGGGTTGTCAAAACAACACGCTTCGATTTTCTGGGGAGCGCACACCCCGCGCGTGCTGTCTTAGCCGCCAGGCCGAAGCCTTTCACCGCCTTCGCAACCACGCCGCCGTTTCGTACTTTTGAACCGCGATTTCAAAAGCGCGATTCAAAATCGTCTCATCCAATTTCCGCTCGATCCATTGTCTCGCCAATTCTTTCGCGAATCGCTCGGTCAAATCGTTTCCAAGATCGACATGTTGGATGCTGCCTTGATGAAGTAATCCGGCGCGCGTCCGCCGTTGCGCTCCACCGGCAATCTTGCGCCCACTCAGCATGACATCCGCGCGCACTGGATTTGAAAAGCAAGCGCCGGTGTTGCCTTCTCGCAGTGTGCTGTAGCGGCGGTCTGCGACCGCCGAATCTATTTCGTTCTGGCGCTCATAGAGCGCCGCTACAGTCGCAAGTTCTGCGCGCTGACCGTTTGCCGCCAGAGCATCACGAATCGCCTTGTGAACTGCCGCGTAAATCGACATTGACGATTTGGCGAAAACGGGGTGGTTAGCGGTAATGACGATCGAATAGGTCAGATCATCTTCGTGCAAAACGATTCCGCCGCCGGTCCAACGGCGAACCAGGTCGCGCCGCGCCGCATAATTTGCGACTTCGGCAAATCTTCCAAAATAGCCGAACGAAAGCGCCGCATGATCCCACCGGTAAAAGCGAATCGACGGAATCTTCGCGCATTCGAGCAAGGCTTCATCGATCGCCATGTTCATCGCCGCTGAGTGCGGCATCGTATCGTGGTAAACGTCGAGCGCGGGGAAGAGCTTTTCTGTCATGTCGAGCGCTTTGTCATTCCGAGCGGAGTCGAGGAATCTCTTGCTGCTAGTCCGCGCGTCTTCACCATGGGAAATAAAAAGAAATGTCTCGATCCATTCAACTAACGCTCAGGACAAGCTTCCGCTCGACATGACAGCTTAACCTCCGGTTTCTTCCAGAATTTTTGCGAGTGCTTCGCGCGGCCTTGGATGAGTTGTGATTGGGCGTCCGATGCCGATATAATCCGCCCCCGCGTCGACCGCTTGGCGCGGCGTCATGAATCGTTTTTGATCGCCCGGCTCCGCCCAGCCCGGGCGAATTCCCTGAACTACGATTTTGATTTTTTCGCCGAATTCCGCCCGTAATGCTTTGATTTCATGCGGACTAGCCACAATTCCGTCGATTTCTGCTTTGACACCTAATTTGGCCAAGCGCAAGACCTGACTATCAACCTTGTCGGAGATTCCAATTTCGCGCAGCGTTTGTTCTGTCGCGCTTGTTAAAACAGTCACACCCAGGATCGATATGTTCCCCAGTCGCGGCGCGAATCATCTCCGATCCGCCGCTCAGATGAATTGTGAGCATTTGGACGCCGAGTTTGGCAGCCGATTCGACAGCTCTTGCAACCGTGTTTGGAATGTCGTGTAGTTTCAGATCGAGAAAAACCTTCGCCCCGACAGCAATAACGGCGCGGACGATTTCCGGGCCTTCTGTGGTGTAAAGTTGGAGCCCGATTTTGAAGAACGAAATCTGGTCGCCTAATTGCCTGACCAGTTCGAGCGCTTCCCTTTTCGACGGGACGTCGAGTGCGACGATGATTTTGTTAGCTGTTCTTGTCATGTCGAGCGGAGTCGAGGCATCTCTTTATATTCTCTTCTGAACAATGTGAGATTCCTCGACTTCGCGGGGAATGACAATTGAAATGCAAGTGATGCAATTACTGGCGCCCGCGAAAATTAATCTCTCGCTAAGAATTCTGGGGTGTCGCGATGACGGTTTTCACGAAATCGAAACCGTCATCGCGCCGATTTCGATTTGCGATGAGCTAAAGATCGACAAGGACAAACTGGGGATTGAGTTCCGCTGCGATGATCCATCTGTACCGCAAGGCGGTGACAATCTGGCCGTGCGCGC
>QHRC01000005.1:0-508 GCA_003219995.1 Verrucomicrobiota bacterium | reverse complement strand
CCACATGGCGCTGGCTTGGGCGGCGGCAGTAGCGATGCCGCCGCTACCTTGGTCGCGCTGAATCAACTCTTCCAAACCAAATTGACGCGGGACGATTTGGTGAAGCTTGGATCGACAATCGGTTCGGACGTTCCGTTTTTCATTTTTGGATCGACGGCGATTTGCCGCGGACGCGGCGAATTAGTCGAGCCAGCGAAATTGCAGAAACAATTGTCGATCTTGCTCGTGAAACCGGAATTTGGAGTTGCTTCTGAATGGGCCTACTCGTGCTGGCAGGATTCGAGAGAAATCCCCGGCGTTTCTTACCAAGTTCAGAAATTCGTCGGCCAAGCGTTTTTCAACGATCTTGAGCGTCCGGTTTTTGAGAAATTTGTTTTTCTCGCGCAACTCAAAATGTGGTTGCTCGAGCAACCGGAAGTCGGCGCGGCGTTGATGTCAGGCTCCGGCTCGACAATTTTTGCCGTGATGCGCCAAAATGCGGATGTCGATCTTGTCGCGAAGCGTGTCC
>QHRC01000004.1:4532-7701 GCA_003219995.1 Verrucomicrobiota bacterium | reverse complement strand
ATTCACAAGATGCGTCCTCGCGGGAAACCGCCGCCGTCACTCCGGCGCCTGTCCAACCGTCGATTGCACCGTCGCAAGATCGACAGGCGTATCCGCCAAATTCCGGGCCTGTTTCGCCTCCAGCCGGAGGATTGTTTGCCGGCACACCTTACGAGAATTCCTCGCCTGAGGTTCAGCACGATCTGGTAGTTTCCGCGCAAATGGCTCTTTTGCGCCGCGGGTTTTACCGTGGCGAGATCGATGGCGTTTATAATCCAACACTTGAATTTTCGCTGCGTGCCTATCAATCACGCGTCGGGCTCCCAGTGACTGGGCAGTTAAATTTGGAAACGCTGGCCGCTCTCGAGTTATTACCCGGGGCAAAGGCACCGGTTTATAGACCGCGCCGCGTTTGGCACGGACCCCCAGTGCGCGGTGAATGGATTCGGCCGTAGATGTCGCCGGACCCGGCGAAGCCGGGCAGTTCCTTCAATCGAAACTGCGGCCTGGCCAAAGCACGTAAATAGAAGGAGAAGGAGCTGGGCGACCCGGCTGATTTGCCCAATCGGCTGCCCTTTTGGGCGCAAAGCGGGTCGATCTTAGCCGGCGCGATGACGCCGGAAACAGGTTAAGATTTTGCGTTGTCGAATCGGAGAGACTGTAATTCGGCAAAAACCGTGCCGATAAAAATTTGCGCTTCGGCGCGCAGAAGCAGCCGGTCCATGTCATCGGAGACCCAGATGGTTGCGCGCCGGAATTTACGGTGTGGCTCCAATTCGAGATTCTTACCGAGTCTACTGAGCTGCAAATCCATTTTGATTGCGCTGTACGTGCCCGCACGCACCGAGATTTTCTCGCGGCCAATCACCGTGACCGTGGCAAGATAAGCTGAAGTGGCGGGGTAGACCACAATCCGGTAGACGGTGCGGTCGCGGAGCGGTTGGCTGCGCAGATAAAGCATGGCCGAATGCAAGTCGAATAAGTTCGGAAAGCTAAACTCGCGTGTTTTTGTAGGACCCGATTTGATTTGATCTTCGGTCCTCGCTCGCCTGACGCCGTTG
Organism: Verrucomicrobiota bacterium; assembly: GCA_003219995.1. Lineage (GTDB taxonomy): Bacteria > Verrucomicrobiota > Verrucomicrobiia > Chthoniobacterales > UBA10450 > UBA10450. The sequence continues at coordinate 6,661 of QHRC01000004.1, read as the reverse complement.
TTCGTGAAAGTCAAATGGGTCGTAACTTTTTTGGATCGATAAGACTCCGTCTGCTTCGTTTCGATTGGGCACAGGGTGTCGGCATAGGCAAGCGCGCGATAGTTCGTATCCAGCTTCCATAGGACGCGAACGAAGCCGGTCGTCCGCCCGACGCCCTCGAGTTCGAAGCGATCTTCAGAAGGCTTTGTAAAATGAACTTCTCCGGTCGCGGCGGTAACTCCGGCCCAGCCGAAATGATAAGTGGCGCGGAGCGGTCGGAGCTCCGGGAAAAGACCGGGTGGATCCTTGGTAACGGTTGATTGCCAGCTTGCCGCGGACGCGGTGAAGGACGACGCGAGAAGCAAAAGCAGGACGATTCCTGTCGAGCGATTAGGTGATTCGACCATGCGGCTCATTATGCCGCGAAACCGGCGCCGTCTGGCCGGCAAGCGCGCTTGAGTCTTCACCCCGGCGGGAAAAAACACACGCGAGGTTGACTCGCGTGTGGGTTCTGTTTTGTCGGAAGAAACGGATTAAGGTTTCGAAGCTTTCGCGGGACTGGCGGAAGGGTTTGCCGCCGATTTCTCGCCTAAGCTGGTGGTGGCGCGCCCCGGTTTGTTGAGAACAGAAATGATGTCGGTCGTAAAATCGGCGTTATCGCGTGAATACATCAAAACCGGTACGCCATTCAGGCTCATGCCGGATTTGTCAAACACGAGATCCATATTGTTGGCCTTTACTTTGTCCATCACAACGTCGGTGATCTCTTTGACGATGCCCTCGCGCATGCGTAACGCCTGCTCCTGCAGCTGCCGCTCGCGAGTTTGACGAAACTCGGTGATCTCCCGCTCCATGTTCTTAATGTTCGCGATCTTATCATCACGTTCCTTCGCCTTTTGGGTTTTGGCATCCGCGCTTAAGGCAGGGGCGTCGAGTTGTTTGTTCAGATTGTTAATTTCATCGAGCGCTTTTTTATAGGAATCGGCCCGGTCGTCGTACTCTTTCTTGGCTGCGTTTTTAGCGTCATTAATCTTCGCTTCGGCGTCCTTGGTCTTGGTGTATTCCTTGAAGGCGCGTTGCATGTCGACCGTGCCAATTTTAAGTGTGCTCTGGGCAAGCGCTGCGACTGGAAAGGCGAGTGCAGAAGCCAGAGCTATCGAGAGAAGTTTTTTCATAAGGCAGAGTTAAGGGTGGTTGGAGACGCTTTAGACCGTAATAGGCGGGATTTGTTCAAAATTGATAACCGACGTTGAAGTTGAATTTCCCACTGCCGCTGTTCCCATCGCGTTGAATTGGAATGCCATAGTCGATGCGGAGCGGCCCAATCGGTAAGTCAAGTCGAATCCCGAAACCAAAGTCGGAGGCGACGTGGTCTCCACTGAAATCGTAAGCGTCGGCATGGACAAAACCGGTGTCGTAAAAAAATGCACCACGCGCTTTCGCCACAATCGGGAAAGTATATTCAATCGTCGCGCGTGCTAGTGATTTGCCACCGAGCGGCTCGCCAAACTGATCTTTTGGGCCAACATCGCGGAAATCAAATCCGCGCAGATTGTTTGAGCCTCCGAGAAAAAGCCGATCAAAAATTGGGACGCGATCGCCACCGCCCCACGTATTAACAGTGGCGACTTCACCATTAAAGAGCAGGATGTTGTCCCACCAAAGATGGAAATACTGCGATGCTTCCACGTCGAATCCGTAGATTTGAGTATCACCGCCGAGAAAACCGCCAGCAACGTAAGGCGCCACGCTGATCCGCTGTCCATGACGCGTTAGGATGGGACTGTCGCGACGGTCGAAAACGATACTGGTGAGGATTTCGCTCTTCAGACGCGCTCCTTCTTCAGCTTTAATCAATGCGGAAGCTCCTGAGGATACATTGAAAATCTCGATATCTTCCAGGCGGTAACCCAGCGTCGCATACATAAACGCGTTGAGCGGCTTGCGTAATTCAGTTCCGAAGCCGTAATTGCGCTGGTCGTAGATCGAGCTCAGATAATTTGCCTCACTATAAAACGCCTGACCACTCAGCGATAATCGGCGATCGAAAAGCCACGGTTCTGTCAGTGCGAGAATGATGTCCTTGCGTTGTGTGCCGACCTGCACGCGCAGGCTGAACTTCTGACCGGCGCCAGTGAAACCGGGCCAGT
>QHRC01000004.1:0-4445 GCA_003219995.1 Verrucomicrobiota bacterium | reverse complement strand
TCTTCCGGATAGGTCTCGACTTTGGCGAAGTAGCCCAGGTTTTCGAGGCGCTTCTTACTCGTTTCCACTCGCACCGTGTTGAAGACATCGCCTGGCGTGATCAGAACTTCGCGGCGGATCACTTTGTCTTTCGTCCGAACATTGCCCACGATATTGATCCGTTGGACAAAGAAGCGATTGCCTTCTTCGATTTGGTAATGAACATCGATCCGTGCTGGGCCGGCTGGCGTGCCTTGCGGCACGATCGAAAGATCGACATAACCGCCCGTGCCGTAAGCGTCGGCGATTGCTTTGGCATCGTCATGAAGAGCTTTTGGCGAGTAGACAGAGTTCTCTTTCATCTTGAGGATGGCGCGGATCTTTTCCTCCGTCGTGACCTTGTAGCCCGAGACCGTAATCTTGCCGACGTGATACTGCGGCCCCTCAGTTACCACGATCGTAATGACCATGGGGCCATTCTCGCGACGTTCTTTGCGGACATCTTTCACCTCCACGTCGATGTAGCCGTGGTTTTGGTAGAATTCTTTAACGCTATCGAGGTCTTGCTGTAACTGGGTCTCGTCGAGTCGGCCGGATTTATCGAAAAACGAAATGAGCGTCTTGCCTCGCGTTTTCATCTGCTTGCGCAGAACGCTCTCGCGGAAGTGCTCATTCCCCTCGAAATGGATCCGGCTTACCGCGCCCTTTACTCCTTCGTTAATCGTGTAGACGACACGCGCAGTTCCACGTTTCTCGTCGATGGGATCGACTCGATACTTTACATCGATGTCCGTGAATCCCTTGGCCTGATAGCGCTCGATAATTTTTTGGCGCGCTTTCTCCATCTCTTCTTCGTTCACCGGCTGATTGATCTTCAAGGTTATGTCCTTGCGAATCTTTTTCGGATTGATTCGCTCAGCGCCATCGATCTCGATCTCGCGCACAACGGAACGCGTCTGTAGCGCCACGACCACCTTTACGCCATCAGCTTCCGGCTGAGCGAAGATGCGAACATTAAGGATGGAGCCTGTCTTATAGAGACTTTGGATATCCTGCTCAACGATTTGGTCGGAGTACGGCTGCCCCACCGCGGTCCGCAATTGCGCCAGGATCCGTTCTTTGCTTACCGTTGCCGGTCCGCTGTACTGCACATCGATTGACCGAACGATCGGGAGGCTTTGTCCGCCAGCCGATGCTGGGCCGAGCGTCATGCAAACGCAGACGAGCGAAATCGAAAACGCCGGGCCTCCCAGCAATCGGAAAATCTGTTTCATGAATTTAGAAGGACAGTCCCGCGCAGCGAAACCGACGCGGACGCGGGACAGGCGCGTACTAGAGAATGTGAGGACAAAGGTCAAGGCGGGATTTTCGAGTGCGGGCGGCTTGTCCATAGACAACGTGCCGCGGCGCTCAGTTCAAAAGCTGGTACCAATTATTTCGTCGCCCTGGTTCGTAGCCGGCATCGCGAATGAGCGATTCGATTTGCGCCGCATTTAATCGAAATGTTGTTCCGGCGCTGCTCACCACGTTCTCTTCCATCATCACGGAACCGAAGTCGTTCGCGCCGTACTTCAACGCCACCTGGCCGATATCCGGCCCTTGCGTGACCCAGGAACTTTGGATGTTCTCGATATTGTCCAGGAAAATTCGGGCGAGCGCCTGCGTCCGCAAATATTCCGCCACACCGGCGGGATTGTCGATCTTGAGCACGGTGTGCTGCGGTTGAAACGTCCAGCAAATGAACGCTGTGAAGCCGGCGCTCTTGTCTTGCTGCGCGCGAATGCGCTGCAAATGCTCGACATCATCGTGGCGCTCGATTTCAATCCGAGCTCATGCGCCACCTGCATCACCTCCAGCCATTGGTCGCTGTTGATTTTCAAAGGTGAAATCCTCTTTCGTACCCGGTCCACGAGGATTTCGCCGCCGCCGCCCGGGATCGACCCGAGCCCGGCCGTCTTAAATTCCGAAATCACTTCCCGCAGCGGCATCCGGAACGTCTCCGCGAAATGTTGGAACTCGGGCGGGCTGAATCCATGAATGTTAATCTGCGGATATCGTGCTCGGATGTGCCGCAAAAGATCGACATACCACGCAAATGGCAATTTCGGGTGATGCCCGCCCTGCATCAGGATTTGAACGCCGCCGACGGCGGAAAGTTCATCCAGTTTTTGATCGATCTGCTCGAAACTGAGCACGTAATGATCTTCGTCGCGCTCCGTCCGATAAAACGCGCAGAATTTGCAGTAAACATTGCAAACGTTCGTGTAATTGATGTTGCGATCGACAATGTAGGTCACGATTTCGTTTCCCTGGCCGTTGTAAGACAAGCGCTTCGCTTGCCGTCGTCGTTCGTCTGCCAGCGCGCCAAGCTCTTCGAGCGGCAGGTGATAAAGTTGAACGGCTTCGCTTGGCGAGATTCGTTCTCCCGCCAGCACTCTTTCTGTCAACGCATTTCGATTCAACGAAACCATCGTGCTGCATTTTATCTGACTCTGCTCTGTGTGCACGCCATCATTCGAAAAAGTGTCTTACGTTGCTTTTCGGAGTTTTGGCCGCGATCCTCCGATTCTTGCCTGATGGAAAATCGTCGCTCGACGCTCATTTCACTTGCCGGTTTACTGGGGTTAACTCTCGCGATGTTTGGTGACGTGCTGTTTGCCGGCGGCACACGCTTGCTCGGAAGTCAGGCGACCGATTTGTCTCTACAGTTTCTTTCTTGGCGCGATTTCGGCTTTCGCGAGTTGGCCAAGGGAAATTTGGCGCTATGGAATCCACACATCTACGGCGGCGCACCATATTTCGGTTCGATGCAGAGTGCGTTACTCTATCCGCCGAATTGGATTTTTCTTATTTTGCCGCTCTCGGTAGCAGTCAATTGGAGCATTGCGTTGCATGTCTTTTTCATGGGTGCATTCATGTTTTTCTGGATGAAACAGCGCGGCCTGCAGGCGGCGCCGAGTTTTTTTGCCGGCGCGCTCGCAATGTTTAGCGGCGCGTTTTTTTTACACATTTTTGCCGGCCATTTGCCGCACCTCAACACGATGACCTGGTCGCCGCTGATCTTCTGCGCGATCGATTCGCTCCTGAGCGGGCGAATGTTCCGTTGGTGTTTGCTCGGAATGTTTGCCGTCGCGATGCAAGCGCTGGCCGGATTTCCACAATATCTTTTTTACACAGCAATCATCGCCGGCCTCTATTCTGCACTTCGGCTCGTCCGACCTTGGAATTGGCGGATCACGGCGAGTTTGCTGTCCATTTATCCGGGCGGCGCTTTGCTTGCGGCCGCGCAGTTGTTCCCGGCGATACAAGCGACGCGCGAAACGGTCCGCGGTGTTCCGCTGCCGTTCGAGTTTGCGTCGATGTTTGCTTTTCCCCCCGAGAATTTTCTCACCTTGATTGCCCCGAATTTTTTCGGCGAAATCTCGAGGTACTGGGGCCGCTGTTATTTGTGGGAAATGTCGATCTTCGTCGGCATTATCGGTATCGCGCTCGCGATCTACGCGACGGTTTATTGCGAAGGCAAAACAAAATGGATTCCGTTGAGCGCCCTGGTCGTATCGTTGCTCTTCGCGCTCGGCGTGCACACGCCGCTGTTTGGATTTCTTTATGCCTGCGTGCCGGGTTTCGATAAGTTTCGCAGCGTTTCCAAATTTATTCTTCCGGCCTCTTTATTTCTGGTGCTCCTTGCTGCCACCGGGCTCGATCGCTTATTTAAGCAAAAGAAAATCGAGCCGTCGTTCGTCATTGCTCTTTTCGCATTCGCGGCGCTGCTGGGCATCGGCGGACTATGGGCGATCAAGACGAATTCCTGGCCAGCGTTGATCAAAACGACCCAGGCGACCGGCGAAACTTATTTGCCGCCGCAACTTTATGCGAGCGGTGAGTTCATCGCCCAATCGCAAGGCCGCGCGGCCATGTCGATTTTTTTCGCAGCTGGAACTTGCGCACTTCTCGGTGGTCTGTTGATTTTGCTGAAGCGCGATCACCGCGCGCTTTACGGGGTAATCGCGCTGGCGGTGGTCGAAATGTTCGTGTTCGCGCGCACCTCCCTCGCAACTTTTAACAGTGCGACGGTCGCTAACGCTGAGGAAAAATCTTTTTTCGACGCGCATCCTGATGATTATCGCATCCTCAATTTGTTTAATCCTAACAGCGCGATGTCGCTCGGCGTGCATGACATGTGGGGCTATGACGCAAGCGTAGTGCGGCGTTACGCCGAATTCATCGCCTGGACGCAAGACGTCAATCCCGACAAGGCGACGCAATACGTAAAATTCACGCGCTTCGATCCGCTCTACGCCATGCTGCGTTTGCGTTACGTGTTTGCGCTTCGCGAAAACAAATTTCAGGTCGCGGAGGCGCCTGCTCCACCCCTTTCCCCTGTGCAGCTCGTCTCAAATTATCGCCTCCTGCAAGATCGGGATGCAATTTTCAACACGCTGCATTCAACGGCCTTCGATCCAACT
>QHRC01000003.1 GCA_003219995.1 Verrucomicrobiota bacterium | reverse complement strand
TAGCTTCATGAAGAAAAATCCAACGATGAACACCATGATTCCGATGACGAGGGGCGTTGCCGACATGCGATTTGAAATTGTTCTGTCAACGGTCGGTGTGCGCGCCGGTTTCGGCGCGGGATTGTCCTGGAGATAAGAGTAGCCGTCGACCGTGACGTGCTCCGGACCTTCGAATGCTTCGAGATATGGCGTCACATCGACATCCAAGAATTTCCCGTAGATGAGCAGAAAGCCTTTTGCATAGGCCAAGCTGGGAAATTGCGAAAAATCCTCTGCCTCGATCTCGGCTAGTCGCGACGGGCGGATTTTGGTCATGCGCGCGGCTTCATCGAGCGTAAGCCCGCGCGCCAACCTCGCTTCCTGAAATTTTTTGCCAAGACCTTCGATTGTCATCGTGTGCGCCGGCTAAACGGCGGCGTCAAGATCGACAAGAATCTCGCGCGGCTTCGCGCCTTCGCCGGGACCCAAAATACCGCGCTGTTCCAGAATATCAACGATTCGTGCCGCGCGGGTGTAGCCCAGACGCAGCCGGCGCTGGAGAAGCGAAGTAGAAGCGCGTTTTTCCTGCCTAATAATCTCGAGACATTTCTCGACCAGCTCCTCGTCTTCGTCGGTGACCTCTTCGCTCACCGAGGTTGCGGCTTCCAATTTCTCATGCATGGCCGCGTCAAACGCGGGCGGCCTTTGCGCCGAAACGAATTTCACGAGGCGATGAATTTCCTCGTCGGTCACCAGCACGCCCTGCGCCCGAATTAACCGCGACGCGCTTGGCGGCAAATAAAGCATGTCGCCCTGGCCGAGCAGACGATCGGCGCCGTTTTCATCGAGAATGACCCGACTGTCGACCTTGCTCGCGACTTGGAACGCAATTCGGCTGGGAATGTTCGCCTTAATCACGCCCGTGATAACATCAGCGCGGGGTGTTTGGGTGGCGACAATGAGATGAATTCCCGCCGCGCGCGCCATTTGCGTAATGCGCGCAATTGCACTCTCCACATCTGCCGGCGCAGTCTGCATCAAGTCCGCCAGCTCATCGATGATAACGACAATGTACGGCATCTTGTCCGGAATTTGAATTTCCTCTTTGGAGGGACTCGCGCTGTCGAGTCCTGGCGCCGACGGCGCGGCGCCCTCCATTTCGAGATCGACGTCTTTCTTTTTCACCGGTCGCGCGTTGAAACCGATGATGTTGCGGACCCCGACGCGCGCGAAAACTTTGTAACGCCGCTCCATTTCGTCAATCAGTCCGCGCAAAACCAGCAGCACTTTTTTCGGATCGGTGATCAACGGATAGCGCAAGTGCGGGAGATTGGCGTAAATCTGCAGCTCAACCACCTTCGGATCGATCATGATGAACTGCAGTTCTTCCGGCGTGAAGCGGGAAAGCATGCTGGCGATAAGTCCATTGATGCAGACGCTCTTGCCGCTTCCGGTCGTGCCGGCTACGAGCAGATGAGGCATTTGCGCCAGATCGGTAACGATCGCCTTTCCGTAAACATCTTTCCCGAGCGCGAGCGGAATTTTTGCGCGCGCTTTTGCCTCTTCCCAATCGGATGATTCCAGGAGTTCACGCAATGTGACCTTTACTTTGCGTGTGTTTGCGAGCTCGATGCCGACCGTGTCCTTGCCCGGTATCGGCGCCAGAATGTTGATGCGCTCGGCGCGGGTAGCCCGGGCCAGATCGCGCTCGAGGCTGACGATTTTATCCACACGGACGCCTTTGGCCGGATAGACTTCGTAGCGCGTAATCGTTGGCCCTTTGGTGATGTCGCCGGCCGCCACCGCAATTCCAAACTGCGCGAGCGTGTCGATCAAAGTTTGCTGGACCAGCTGCAGTTCGCTCGGATCGGCTCCGCCGCGGCCTTCTGGATCGTGCTCGTCGAGCAAGTCGAGCCCGGGAAGAACGTAAGTTTTCGGATCCCAGGTTCGATTCGTTAGGCCGGAAGCCCTTGTCGGTCCTTGCCCGGCTGTACGCAGTTCGGCGAGCGAGGGTTTTCTTCGCGCGCCAACCGTTTCACTCGGCAATGCGGTTGTATCGACGACTTTCGGTTCTGGCCGACTGGCAAGTTCTTCGGGCGAAATAAATGCGGCCGACGGCTCGGGCACGGACGCGCCCTTTTTCTTGAGTTGCCTTTCAATGACGCGGCGCTGCTTCGATAATTCACGCTGGCTGATCTCAAGTTGGCCCTTGAGATCGGATTTGCGGAGTTGCCGATGTAATCGCCATTCGTGCAGTTTCGCGACGTTGCGGCGCGCGCCCTGGACGGTTTGCCGGACGAGATGAATCGGCCGCAAACCAGTCATGAGGATGAGAGTCGCCAGATAAATTCCGGCCAGCAAAATGAGCGAACCCACTTTGCCCATGGAATTCAGCAGGATTCTTTCGAAGGAGAATCCGACCCAGCCGCCAGGTCCTTGAATGTTAAACGCTCTTTTCCAGCCCTGGAGATGCTGCGTCTGCAATTGCAACAAACATGCGCCCGACGCGATGAACAAAACGATCCAGGGAATGCGCGCTGTCACGCGCAGACTCGAATGAAATAATTTAGCCGCGCCGAACCCGAGCAAAATCGCCGCCAGGAAATACGAGGCCGCGCCCATCATATGATAGCAAATTCCCGCAATGATCGCGCCGAAAGGTCCGATGAAATTTTGCGCGGGATGATTTGCCGGCGAAATGTGGCTAAACCACACCCACGACGGCACATCTTTAGGCGTGTAAGAAATCAGCGCGAGAAAGAGCAACGTCCCGACGCCGAGCAAAATGAGGGCGAAGACTTCGTTCCAGGCGCTGTTTTTTACGCTCCGAGGCACTTGGCCCATAGTAATCCTGTGGCCGCGCGTTTCAATTGAATCTGCTAAAGCGTCTCTCTCTTCGTGAATTGTAGGGCAATCTTCTTTCGCCTTGCGCCCCAGGCGAGGCGACCATTACTGTGCCTGCGTTTATGCGACTTGGTCAGCGAAAGTGCGCCATTTTTTTCGCTTGTGTTTGGCTGCTCCTGATTTGCTCGTGTGAAAAACATCGCGTCGGCGAAATGCCGGATGCGCAAAAGGAACGGGCCGAACCTGCAGCCCAGCCGGCGAAGACTTCGAACGCTTTACCTGAGAGATCGACATCCTCCTCGCCGTCGCCGTCCCTGACGCCGGCGGAATTTTTCCCTGGAACCAAACCTCGTTAGGCAAACAATCCGTTATGGCCAAATACAAATACGCGACATCGCCTCCTAACATTTCGACGATGCCGCCGGGCGTCCCCTACATCATCGGCAACGAAGCGGCCGAACGCTTCTCCTTCTACGGGATGCGTTCCATCCTCATCATTTTCATGACGCATTATCTCGTCACAAGCGCCGGCGCAGCTGACCACATGGGCGACGCCGAGGCGCGCCAGAACTTCGCGCTGTTTGTATCGGCAGTTTACTTCCTCCCAATCCTTGGCGCCATTCTGGCAGAAGGGCTCATCGGGAAATACCAAACGATTTTCTGGCTTTCGATTGTCTATTGCTTCGGTCATTTCGCGCTTGCACTAAACGATACGCGCCTCGGTTTAATTCTCGGTCTCGGATTAATCGCTTTCGGTTCGGGCGGAATCAAACCGTGCGTGTCGGCCAATGTTGGCGACCAGTTTGGAGAATCGAACAAGCACTTGCTTTCAAAAGTTTTTGGTTGGTTTTATTTTTCAATCAACGCCG
>QHRC01000002.1 GCA_003219995.1 Verrucomicrobiota bacterium | reverse complement strand
TAAAAGTGGTGTCTGGGCGTTCTGTAAGGAGAATATGCGGATACTCGCGGAGCTGAAGCGTTACGTCGAAGGGCAACCGAAGCAAGGCAATCTTACGAGCTAGTTGTTCGACAGAGCAACTAGTTGATTCCAGGGCGAAGATCATTTGTCGATCTTGCCAAAGCGGGTTCGCTGCAAAGATCATGCTCGCATGAAAATATGGACTTGGGACGAGAAGAATCTTCCATCGGTCACGCATGCGATTCGCACAGCCGTCGCTGCGACAGTGTCAGTCATAATCGCGCGCCTCGTGCAAATGCCCGAAGCGTACTGGGCCGCGATCGCGACCCTGGTCGTGATGCAATCCACGCTCGGGGCGACGCTCACCCTCTCGATCGAGCGGATCGTCGCGACCGCCGTGGGTGCGTCAGTTGGAGCGCTCGAGGCAAATTACTTCGGGGGAAATCTTTTCGCGTTCGCGCTTGCGATCGTTCTCATCGGATTGCTGTCGATCGCGTTTCGTTTAGAGAAAACCGCATACCGCTACGCGAGCATTACCCTTGCGATCATCGTTCTCATTCCGCGCTCGGCTCCGGCGTGGACCATCGCGCTGCACAGGTTCTTTGAAGTATCAGTCGGGATCATCGTTGCTCTCGCGGTCGTGGCGGTGTGGCCGGAACAACCGAGCGCGGCGAAGAGCGCAGACGAATAGCCATGCTACGAAGGCTAGATCCTTGTCTCAATGTCACTCTCGATGTCGTCAACGTAACGAAGCGCGATGGCGAGACTGTCGTCACTCTGAAGGTTGACGGTACCTTCGACAAGAGCGGTCTTCCCGATTCGCTCCTGCTCGATCACCATTTCACCTTGGATGGCGGCAAGATTGTCGCATTCAGCAGTCGGTTGGCTGGTGAGCAGTGACCCGCCTTCGCTTAGCTTCGGCGTGGCAGCGAGTAACATGTGACGAGATGAAGGAAAGTAGAACACGCCATGAAAAGAAAAGACTCGGAAGCTGACGCTGACGTGTAAGACTCATGCGTATGCGCACGGTTTATTGTTTGATTGCGGTTGTCGTTTCTTTTGGCTCGGTTTACGCCGGACCGCCAGACAAGAATATCGTTTCGCGCACAGCGGAGATTGACGGCGTGCATTTGCATTATCTGACCGCTGGTCACGGACCGGCGGTAATTTTGCTGCACGGTTACGCAGAAACTTCGCGGATGTGGAAACCGATTATTCCGCTGCTAGCCGAGCGATTCACTGTGATCGCACCAGATTTACCGGGCATCGGCGATTCGGGCATTCCGGCGAACGGGATTGACATGAAGACTTCGGCGAATCGCATTCACGCGCTCGTCCGGTCACTCGGGATCGAGAAGGCCAGGGTCGTCGGCCACGATATTGGTCTGATGGTTGCGTACGCGTATGCAACGCAGTTTCCGGCGGAAACGGAGAAGCTGGTCGTGATGGATGCTTTTCTTCCCGGCGTCCCCGGATGGGAAGCGATCTACAACGCTCCGACTGTTTGGCATTTTCGTTTCAACGGAGAATATCCCGAAGCTTTGGTAAAAGGACGGGAGCGCATTTACTTCGAATATTTCTGGAACGTTTTCGCTGCCGATAAGACGCGCTCGATTCCGGAAGCGGATCGAAAAGCTTACACGGAAGCGTATTCCAAACCGGGACGGATGCGTGCGGCGTGGGCGTATTTCGCTTCGTGGCCGCAACTCGCGAAGGAGTTCGCGCAACTCTCGCAGACGAAATTGACGATGCCAGTTCTCTCAATTGGCGGTGACAAGTCGTTAGGAAACGAACTCGCAGAACAAATGAAGCTGGTTGCTGATAATGTCGCAGTTGTCGTGCTGAAGGACACCGGTCACTGGATTTTGGAGGAGCGGCCAAAAGAAACGACTGATGCGCTGGTTAAGTTTCTCTGAGTCCAAGCCGGACCGGCGGTTCAATTATGTCTGCGCGTAACGACCCGCGCCTCTACACTTTCAATATCAAATGGAGACAAGATCCATCACCGAACAACGACGGCTCCCATCGCCAGCGATAACGCCGCAAGCGCTCGCTTGCGTTGGCGAGGCGCTTTGGATGGGTTCACGTGATTTGCGGCGGATATACAAGATCGACATACAAACCTGGGCGGTGCTCGAAGAGGCGGACGCGCCCGGAATTCCGTGGGCGGCGGTTTCAACTGACGGGACGATTCGCTTCACGATCGGTGAAGGTTCGGACGATGATCGCTATTTGCGCAGCTACAATCCGGCGAGCGGATTCGGAGAGGATCGGGTGGCGTGCCCCGAGTTTACCGGCTCGTATCTCAGCTTCGACGGCGAGCATCTTTACCTGAGTCAATGGTATAAGCATCGCATCCTCAAACTCGATGCGAGCGGAAAGACGCTGCGCGTCATTGATGTCGGCGCGGAAATTTGCGGCCACACCTTTGTCGATGAAGTCATCTACGTCCTGCGCGGCGTGGAAAAGCCGAACGAGGATTGGCGTATCGCGCGTCTCGATCCGCGGGAGGAAAAGCCAACCGTGGAAGATCTGGCGCGTGTTCCGTTTCCGTGTCGCTCGCTCACCTTCGACGGCGTGAATTTTTGGACGAATCATCGCGCCGCGGACGAGATCGTGGCGTTCTCGTTACCTCGAACGAAGTAAGAAGGAAGAGTTCAAAAATTAAATCTCGTCTGTTACCGCGCGCCGCTTTTGTTGTCGCCCGGGGCGAGGAGATGGCCAAAGAGACGGCCGGCGATGAGGAAGATGATGCCGGCTATTCCGCATAATGCTGAGTGCAACAGCCAGAAATGCGTTGCGGGTATTTTCTCCAAAAAGCCGCCGATCCAGCCGACGAGATTGTTCGCGGCGAACAGGTGTAAATAAAAGATGCCGATGATCGTAGCGGACAAGGCGGCTGGCGCGACGCGCGCGTAGAGCGCGAGCGAGACAGGGAAGACGTTTGCAAAACCAATGCTGTTCAAGACGTGAAAGGCGATAAGCCACCCGATCGAAACTTTTCCTCCCGAATGTGTGGCAATGACCGCGCCCATCGCGAGTGCGACAAAGCCGGTCACGGCGCAGAGACTGCCGATGCCCATTTTGGTGATCTCCGCCGGCTCCGGATATTTCTTCGACCAGAGTCGCCAGAACACGACGGCCAAGGCGAGAAAAGTTACGGACAGAATCGAGTCGAGCGTGATCAGCCAGGTCGTCGGCATCTTGCGGCCGAAGAACATGAGGTCGGCGCTCCTCTCCGCCCAGACGAGATACGCGTTGAAGATTTGTTGATTGCCGATGACCGCGATGGTCAATATCGGCAGGAGCACAAGCAGCGCGATGATCGCCATTTTTTCCCGATGGCTCAGCGGAGTTTTCGCGGTGCGCTCGCTCTTTTTTACGACGGGTGAATCGGGAGGCAGCCATTTCCGGCCGCGGAGATAAATCGTGAGGCCGATCAACATGCCGACGCCCGCGGCGCCGAAACCGTAATGCCAGCCGTAAACTTCGCCGAGGGTCCCGGCGATCAGCGGTGAGCGGGGAGATGATGACACCGCCGTTGATGAACAAGTAGTAAATCTGAAAAGCGTCGGCGCGCCTGTTGTCGGTCGTGGCGTAAAGCGCGCCGACCTGGCTGGCGAGGTTGCCTTTGAAACAACCGACGCCGGTGAGGAGACACGTCAACGCGAGCAGAAACGTCACATCGAACGCCATCAGAAAATGCCCGGCCGCCATTAGCAATGCGCCGATCGTGATCGTGCGCGTGCGTCCGAGCACGCGGTCGGCGATCAATCCGCCGCCGATCGGCGTGAGGTAAACCAGACCAGTGTAGAGACCGAAAATCGCCGAGGCCAGCGCCTGGACCGAGAGCGGGCCGCGATAAATGCTCTCGAGCAGGTGGCGAAATGGACCGAACCCGGCGATGCGCTCGATGTGTCCGGGGTGCAGCAGTTTGTTGACCATGTAGAGCACGAGCAGCGATTGCATGCCGTAATACGAAAAACGTTCCCATGCTTCGGTGAACGCGAGATAGCCGAGGCCGCGTGGATGTCCGATGAAGCTACGATCCTCAGACTTATCCATGGTCGCAGAATGTTGCGTCCGGCCTGCTTTGGCAAGGGCCGCGAGTCAAAGTCGCTACCAAACCGTGGTCAAAAAAAGAAAAGCAAAGTCATCCCGTGAAGCAAAAATGGCTAGACGCGATCAAGGCTTCCCCCCTTGATCTAGAGTTCATCAAAACGCGCTTCCTCGTCCAGAATGTATTTGGCTTCGTCGAAGATGGAATGCGCTTCCTCGGCCGAATTGCCGACGGCGGTGAGGCCCAACCGTCCCGTGCTGCCAAGAGCGCTGAGCATATGGAAAACAACCCCTGTCTGCCGGACTTGCCCGAAGTGGAGGCCGCGCCGAACGACGAGATCGAAGATATCATCCGGCGTGAATCCTCGATAGCGCGGCGATTCGAGATGATCGCTAGCGACGAGAAATTTTTTACGCCCGTTTGGCGCGATGAAGGTGGCGCTTTCCGCATCATAAACGCCGCCGGTAAGGAATTGCAGAGTCAGGAAAGGATGCGTCGTTCCGCCTTTACGGAGATTGATTTCGATCGCATAGGTTTCCCATCGATCGGTGTTGGGTGCGCGCGTGACGACAAAATCGAGCGCGAAACGGCCGATAACGCCGGCGTCTCGCAAAAGCTCTCCGATTTTCGCGGCATCGCGCGTGATCGCGCTCGCGTAAGCTGGATCGGCTGGGAAGATGCAGCCGAGATAGCTTTGTCCGCTCGGACCGCCCAGCATTTGATCGTGGGTCGAGAGAAGTTCCACTTTGCCCAACGGCGTGATGCGCAATTGGACACTCGGGCTGCGCACTTCTTTCGCTCCGACGCCGACGCGTTCCTCGACAATTCCGCCGCGGGTGCGAAACTTCGCTGCGTACTCATCGAAGCTAACCTTGCCAAGTTCGAAGCGCATCGCGCGCACCCGCTCGGCAATGACGGCGTCAGTAGGCTCGGCCAGATTAGCCAGGTCCACGATAGCGTTCCCTTCGCCGGAGACGCCCTCGTTCAATTTCACTACGGCCTGCGTCATCGACGGTCGCTGAGTGCGCATTCGAACCAGCGCCGAAACGACCTCGTCCATGCTGGTCAAGTTGTCGAAGCCGAGCGGGTGATTGATTCCCGCGCGCGCAAACAACTGTCGGCATCCGCTCTTTGTTCCGAAAGAAAAATGCCGCGGATCCGCGCCGTAAAGCGGGATGCCGAGGCGCAAGGCGAGATTTCTCTCGAGGAAGGTAGTGTTATAGCAGACGAGGTGAGCGCGGTCCTTATCAAGGATGCCGGCTTCGATTCGCTCGAGAAGGCGCGGCCGCTCGAGAAGTTTGAGGCTCAGAGGACGCGCGGAATCATCGTAGGGCGAGAGCAAGATGAGCCG